>JBOFDW010000019.1:0-3003 GCA_051647385.1 Fusobacteriaceae bacterium | reverse complement strand
GAACAAGTTTGGGATTGGAAAAATCAGTACGGTGGAATTATTACAAAACAACTTCGAAAACTTGGTGCGTCTCCAGATTGGGAACGAGAAAGATTCACGATGGATGAAGGGCTTTCTTCTGCTGTGAAAGAAATTTTTATAAAACTTTATAAAGATAAATTAATTTATCGTGGCGAATATATTGTAAACTGGTGTCCACGTTGTGGAACTGCTCTTGCTGACGATGAAGTTGAGCACGAAGATAAAGCTGGAAATATTTGGTCGATAAAATATAAAGTAAAAGATAGCGATGAATTTGTTATCATTTCTACAACTCGACCTGAGACAATGCTTGGCGACGTTGCTGTTGCTGTTCATCCAAATGATTCTCGTTATAAAAGTTTAGTTGGTAAAAAACTTTTGTTACCTCTCATTGGACGTGAGCTCACAGTTATTTCTGATGAATATGTTGACATGGAATTTGGAACTGGAGCTTTAAAAATTACTCCGGCTCATGACCCAAACGATTTTGTTATTGGAAAGAAACATAAATTAGAAAATATAAATATGATGAAAAAAGATGGGACTGTTGCTGACGGGTACGGAAAATATTCTGGCATAGATAGATTTGAAGCTAGAAAAAATATTTTGGCTGACCTTGAGGCTGGCGGACATTTAGTTGAAACAAAAGTTCACAATAATTCTGTTGGATGTTGTTATCGATGTTCCACGATTATTGAGCCTAGAGTTTCTGAGCAATGGTTTGTAAAAATGAAACCTCTTGCTGAAAAAGCTTTGGCAGTTGTTCGAGACGGTGAAGTAAAAATTACTCCAAAACGTTGGGAGAAAGTTTATTATAATTGGCTAGAAAATATTCGGGACTGGTGTATCTCACGTCAAATTTGGTGGGGACATAGAATTCCAGCTTGGTATGGACCTGACAAATTTATTTTTGTGGCGAAGGATGAAGCGGATGCAAAAGCTCAAGCAAAAAAACATTACGGCAAAGATGTAGACCTCATCCAAGAAGAAGATGTTTTAGACACTTGGTTTTCTTCTGCACTTTGGCCGTTCTCAACTTTAGGTTGGCCAGAAAAAACAAAAGAACTTGAAATGTTTTATCCAACTTCAACTATTGTAACAGGTCCAGATATTTTATTTTTTTGGATTGCACGGATGATAATGTTTGGACTTTACGCAATGGAAAAAGTTCCTTTCTCAGATGTTTATTTGAACGGAATAGTTCGAGATGAAATCGGACGAAAGATGTCAAAGACTCTTGGAAATTCTGCTGACCCACTTGACCTCATCGAGAGATATGGAGCTGACGCAATAAGATTCACCATGATTTATAATACTTCTCAAGGACAAGACGTACATTTTTCTGAAAAATTAATTGAGATGGGTGGAAATTTTGCCAACAAAATTTGGAACGTGTCAAAGTTTGTTATGATGAACTTGGAAGGCTTCGATATTTCTAAAATAGAAAAAGACAAATTAAAATTTGAGCTAGTAGACGAATGGGTTTTGTCAAGATTTAATCGGACATCAAAAGAAGTTGCTGAGCAATTTGAAAGATTTGGTCTTGACGAAGCTGCAAAATTAATTTACGAATTTTTGCGTGGAGATTTTTGTGATTGGTATGTTGAACTTGCAAAAGTTCGGCTCTATAATAATCCTGATGTTTCTGCAGAATCAAGAGCGACAGCTCAATATGTTTTGTATAATATTCTTGAGGGTGGGCTAAGGCTTTTACATCCGTTCATGCCTTTTGTTACAGAAGAAATTTGGCAGACTTTAAAAACTTTTGATAAAAATAATATTTCTGGCAAAACTATTATGCTGGAAAAATATCCGACGCATGACGAAAAATTTATTAGCGACGAAAAAGAAAAAGCTTTTGAATATATTCAAGGCGTAGTTTCTTCGCTTAGAAATATAAAAGCTGAAGTTGGAATTTCTCCTGCGAAAGAAGTTAAGGTTGTAATCAGAACGGAAGATAAAATTGAGCTCGATACAATCAAAAAAAATTATCAGTTTATAACAAAGCTTGCTCGTATTGAAGATTTAAAATACGGATCAAATCTTGACAAGCCAGAACAAAGCGGATTTAGAGTTCATGGGAACTCAGAAATATTTATGATTTTGACTGGGTTATTAAATGTTGAAGCCGAGACAAAAAAAATCAACGAGCAAATTACGAAAATTTTGGCTGAGAAAGAAAAAGTAGACTTAAAACTTTCTGACGAAAAATTTATTTCAAAAGCTCCGCAACATATTTTGGATCGTGAGAAAAAAATTCAGCAGGAATTTCAGGACAAGCTTGATAAGTTACAAGAGAATTTAAAATCTTTAAAATAATATTTTAAAATATTTGATAATAATTTTATAATAAAATTAAAAAAAAGATTTTTGGAAGAGTTATAAAACTCTAACCCAGAAATCTTTTTTGTTTTGAAAAATTTTATATTTAATTTTTCTTAATTATTTTTATTTTGAAAATTTTTAAATATTTTTTACATGCCTGGGATCCAACCTTTTATTTCTTTTAATACATTATATGCTTGCTTCATCGCTGAATTATTTTCTAAATATTCTATCCCAGAAAGTGTTAGCCTAGGAATTCCTATTGATAAATAATAATTCCCTTTTTTGTCCATTGATATTTTCAAGCCATTAATATAATCTTCATTTATTAAATTTTCTAAAAGCAAATCTAATCTTCTTTCCGAAATTCATAATTTTTCTAAATCTAAAGTCTTATTATGTTCAAAATTATTGTTTTCGTATGACAAATCAATAGCTTTTAAAATTTGATATACCGCTGTTAAATCGTTCTTCATTATAATTTGCCCTCCCAAAAACATTATTATAAAATTAATAAATTTTATTTTTGCTCTTCTACTTTAGCATGTTCTGGTTCTAACTTTTTCTTATCGTAAATTTATTCTTCATCATAATTTTTTTAATATATAAAAATATTAGGCATCAAATAAGCCGAGTTCTGTGTTAACTAATCATTTA
>JBOFDW010000018.1:0-14840 GCA_051647385.1 Fusobacteriaceae bacterium | reverse complement strand
ATTACGAGAATAAAAATATGAACAAAGAAGAAACAAATTATGAAGATAAAAATTTTATAGAAGATTATATGAAAAATCTTGCTGACTTGCACATAAAAATTGTTGAGACGGCGGACAGTTCAATCGAAAGTTGTTTCGGAATTTCTAAAGTTTTAAGAGGTGAGAATTTTGAAGGCGTTTTTTAAAAGCATTTTACTTGCATTTTCTTTTTTCACGGCGATTCCAATTTTTCACGCCGAGTACATCAAAAAAAATATGATATTGATTCCAATTTCATTTCCAGTGGTTGGTCTCATCGTTGGAAATTTTGGATTTTTAATTTTCTGGCTCTTAAATAAATCCGAGCTCACAATTATTTTCAAAGCAATTATATTTCTAATATTTTTCATATTAATTTCTGGCGGAATACATTTGGATGGACTCATGGACACCGCAGACGGATTTTTTTCTCGTCGCCCTGACATGCAAAAAAGAATTGAAATCATGAAAGATAGTCGAGTCGGAGCTTTTGGCGTGATGACTTTTATTGTGCTGGTACTTTTTAGGCTGGGAATTTTTAGCGAATTATTTTCCATGAAAATTTTTTCCACGCAAATTATTTTCATCCCAATAATTTCAAGAATTTCTGCGTCGTTAATGCTCTTGCAATTTGATAGAGCAAATTGTCCAGTCCTTGATGAGATGCACCTGAAAGATTTCCCAAAGTTTGAAACTTATTTGCTGGGGATAATTTTGATTATAATTTCTGTGATAGATGTCAAAAATATTTTGCTCATTGCTGTTACAGCCGCCTGCTATTTTTATTATAATTTTTGGGCGAAGAGAAATTTTGGTGGAATAACTGGAGACATGCTGGGTGCTTACATAGAATTTCAGGAGACGATTTTGTTTTTGGTGCTTTTGGTTTTTCTGAAGATGAAGGGGTGACCTCGTGATTTTTATTTTTGGCGGAAAATATCAAGGTAAATTAAATTTTGCGAAAACTTTATTAGAAGAAAAATTTAAAATAAAATTAGCGAATAAAAATATTAAGATTTATAATTTTGAAGAAGAAGATCAAAATAAAATCGCGCAAATTAAATTTATACTTGAAGAATACCAAATATTTTATAACGTACAAAAAAATCCAGAACTTGCGTCTAAAATATTGGAAGACTTGAAAAAAATTTCAGAAGAAAAAAATTTAAATAAAAAATCGGATAAAAATTTAGAGGAAAAAATTTGCGAGGACAAAATATTTATCGGCGATGATATTTCTTGTGGAATAGTTCCTCTTGAAGAGTCAGAAAGAAATTGGCGTGACGAAGTTGGGAGACTATACCAAAAGTTTTCACGTGAGGCAGAAGAAGTTTATCGTGTTTGGCGTGGAATCTCTCAAAAGTTAAAATAATAAATTTTAACTTTAAAAAATTTTAAGAGAAAAATATTTAAAGAAAAAATATTTAAGAGAAAAATTTATAATAAATAAAATTAAAAGTTTAAGAAGAAATTCAGGAGAAAAATTTATGAAGGCAAAAACCATTACTTACACGGCGACTTTTCTCGCACTATCAGTTGTGGGCTCAATGATAAAACCTTTTTCCATGACCGTAATTTTTTCAACAGTTGCTTTGGATTCTTTTGCGGCTCTTGTGGCTGGATACGCTTTCGGAATTTTTTACGGCGGATTCGTCGCAGCCTTCGGACATTTATTCTCGGCATATTTAAGCGGATTTCCTCTGACGCTTCCGTTTCATTTGCTGATATCTTTTGAAATGTTCGTGTCAGTTTTTATTTATTCCCTGCTCCGAAAAAAATCTAAATATTTTGCGTGCGTTATATTTATAATTTTCAACGGAATAATTTCTGTCGTGCCATTTATTTGGCTACTAAGTTTTAAATTTGCAATTGGAATTGTTGTGCCACTACTTTTGGCAAGTGTATTAAATGTTTTAATCGCCGAAAAAATCATCTCAAAATTATTTATTAAGGAGAAAAAATTAAATGAAAAATTATCTAAGGAAGATAATGCGTGAAAATAATAATATGTCGCCAGTGCTCAAAGTTTTTTTGATTGGGCTAATAATTTATCTGGTGTACAAAATATTTTTCAGACTCTATCTTAGCCCAAGCATCCTCATAAATGTTGCACTTTTTATTTTTTCAGTAATGTTGCACGAAGTTTCACACGGAGTCGCAGCGTATCTTTCTGGAGACAATACCGCAAAATATTATGGTCGTCTTTCCCTAAATCCAATCAAGCACATAGATTTGTTTGGAATAATTTTGCCAGTAGTTTTAGTTTTGACTGGCTCAAATTTTGTAATAGGTTGGGCAAAACCTGTCCCGGTAAATTATGCGAATTTTAAAAACGGTCGGTTCGGAGAATTTTTTGTTTCCATAGCTGGAATTCTTGCCAACTTTTTTCTCGTGGCTGTTGGTGCAATTTTATTAAAATATTTTTACACTAATTTAGAATTTTATAATCTGGGAACTTTCGTTCAGTATTTAATTTACATAAATTTAATTCTGGCAATTTTTAATTTGATTCCTATCCCGCCACTTGACGGCTCAAAAATTCTTGCAAGTATTTCCAGCCGAGAAATTCGGTACTGGATTTTTTCAATGGAGCGATATGGATTTTTCATAATTTTATTTTTACTTATGACAGGAATTTTGAATAAATTTATTTCTCCGACTTTTAATTTTTTCATCGGACTTGTAAGTAACTTTATAAATTAAAAAATTTAAAAATATTTCTCGTAAAATATTTTGCAAAAAAATAATTAGAATAAATTAAGAAATTAATAATTGACAATTTTTCTAAACAACGGTATAATCAAGTGTGATTAAGCGGTTTATAACCGAAGATTGAAACTGAAATATTGGAGGAAGAGATGGTAACTAGAGATACAAATATTTTGGAAGCGGTAAGAAAATATCCTTTCATAACTGATGTTTTTCAAAAGCACGGGCTAGGTTGAGTTGGATGTATGATAAGTTCTGGTGAGAGCTTAGGAGAAGGCATTGATGCCCACGGTTTAAACGCCGACGAAATTATCGTAGAAATTAATGAGATGATTTCAAAAAAATAAAATATCGAAAATTTATTTAATATTTTGTAGGGTGACTAAAAAAGTGTTTTTGGTTGCCCTATAACTATCTTGAAAGGTAGGATGATTTATGAATTCTGATGTTAGAGGAAATTTAGACGCCATTTTGGCTGACAACAAAAAATTTGTGGAGGATAAAGAATATTTAAAATACCATACTACAAAAGCTCCCGATAAAAAAATATCTGTTGTTGCTTGTATGGACACTCGGCTCACAGAACTTTTGCCACGAGCGCTCAATATAAAAAATGGTGACGCAAAACTCATAAAAAATGCTGGTGGAGTTGTGGTTCATCCATTTGGAAGTGCGATGCGAAGTATTATCATCGGGATTTATGAACTTGGTGTGGAAGAAGTTTATGTGATTCCACATTACGATTGTGGAATTTGTAATTTGGATGCAGGAAATATTATTGATAAAATGGTTGAGAGAGGAATAAATGAAGATTTAGTAAAAAATTTATTCAACTCTGGAATCGACATAAAAAAATGGTTGCATGGATTTGACGACGTTGAAGAATCTCTTCGAACAAGTATTGCCACAATAAAAAATCATCCTCTTATGCCAAAAACTATTCCTGTTCATGGTTTGATAATTGACCCGGAAACTGGAAAATTAGATTTGATAGTAAACGGATGGGAAAATTTAGAAAAATAAAAAATTAAAAGAAAAAAATTTAAGATAATAAAAAAATCAGTAGATTTAATAAATCTGCTGATTTTTTTATCGTGCCGAAAAAATTCAAAATTAAAATATATTCTCTAAATTTTTTTCACAAAAAACAAAAAAATTGTGGTATAATGATTAGGAACTTTATAACAATGGAGTAATTTCAAAGTAAGTAAATCTTTTTTGAAACTTCTTACGAAGAAATTCCATAAGAAATTTGGGAAAATTATTGTGGAGAAAGTTGGTAGAAAAAGATTTTCCAAAATTATATGCCATGATATTTTTTTATTTATTATTTTTGTGAAGGAAAATTATGAAAATTATATTTTGTTGTCCAAACTATTTTGAATATGGTATAAAAATTTCTAAGGTCATGGAAAAAATGGGACATGAAATTTTATTTATTCCTTCAAGAATCATGCCATACAAATATAAAAATATTTTCGAGAGAATTTATAATAATATTTTTATAAAAAAATTTTTAAAGAAAGATTTGAAAACTATCAGAGGGAAGAAAATTCCCTTTGATAAAATAAAAAAGTTTGGAGATTTTGATTTTGCAATATTTATAAATGCTAGCAATTTTGGAAATGAGATTTTGGAAGAAATTAAGAAAAAAAATAAGCCGATGATTTTACATCTCTGGGATAGCACAACATATTCTCTTGAAGAGCCAAAATATTTTCATTTTTTTGATTCGATTTCTTCTTTTGATTATAATGAAGCAAAAAAATTTGGAATGAAATTTTTACCAAATTTTTATTTTACAGATGATATTTGCTCTCAAGGAAAATTAAAATATGATATTTTTACAGTTATGGGATTCGACGAAAGATTTCCCATATTAGAAAAAATTGCCAAAAATTTAAAAGAAAATAAAGTGAAATATTTATTTATAGTAAAAAAATATTCTAAAAATATTGAGAACAATGATTATATAAAAATTCAAAAAAGTTCATTATCTTTAGAAGAAAATTATAAATATATTTCTGAGAGCAAAGCGATATTGGAAGTTGGGCATACTGAAGCAAAGAAAAAACAAGGTGGGCTTTCCATGAGGGCATTAGATGCTCTTGGAAATAAAAAAAAGTTGGTTACGACTTATGATATTATAAAAAATTATGATTTTTATGACCCTCAAAATATTTTTGTTCTCGAAAAAGATAATTTTAATATTCCAAAAAGTTTTTTCGAAACTCAACACAAAGAAGTCTCAAAAGAAATATATGAAAAATATTGTGTCGAAAATTGGATAAAAACTTTGCTAAGTTTTGCAAAAAAATAAAAAAGGAGTTTAAAATTTATGAGTTCAAAATTAGCATCAATCAAAAAAATTGATTATGAAAAATTAAGAAGCAGGTTGACAACAATAATTTTAGCTCTTCTTCCAATTTGCATGGCGGCTACACGACTGGATAATTTTCGTGAGCATATTATTTTTCCTATTCTTATACTTGTAGTTATAGGTCAAATTTTTAAAAATGGATTTAAAATTTCTTTTTACGAAAAATATTATATTGCTTTTTCTTTAATTTTAATCTTGAGTGTAATTTTTCAAAATTTTCACGGAGAAAGTTTTAAAGCGGTAAGATTTGCTGTATACTTTGGAATTTTTCCTGTTCTCTTTGGTCAACTTGATATAAAAAAGAAAGATTATAAACTAATAATTTCATCATATATTTTTTCTGTATTATTTATTTTGTATCATAGCTATAATTCTATGAATATAAAATTTAAAAATGAACTTGGAATAAATATAAATTTTTTTACAAGTTTTCGTGTTGATAACTTAAAGATTATTTTAAAAAGTGGAGCAGACAAGCATTGGTCTCAACCATATGGTGACAAAATAACGTCTTCTTTAATGCTTGGAATTTGTTTCATAATGCTATTAACATATATTTTTAATGCTGAAACAAAAAATAAAATTAGAATTACTTTAATTCCTTTTGCAATATTAAGTTTTTATTATTTTAGTTTATTAAGATCGAGAGGGATGTTCCTTGGAATAATTGCTGCTTCTTTTTTATGTATTTTCCAAAATAAAAAAGGAAATTTTTTAAAACTAATTTTTTATAGTTTGCTATTTTTAATTATTTTATTATTTGTTTTAAAATTCATGAATACAAATAATATTTTTTCAAATTCTTTAGTTGCCATATTAAATGGAGATGAAGCACGTATGGTTGTGTATAAAGAATCTTTTAAACTATTCTTATCTAATCCTCTCACAGGCATAGGTTATGGAAATTTTCCAGAAGCTGAAAAAGCAATTACAAATACTTATTTTTATTGGGGTAAATATCAACATGAACACAATATGTCTTTAAAATTACTCGCTGAAACTGGGATATTTGGATTTATAACTTATTATATGATGATGGGAGCGATTGTTTTTAATTTGTGGAAAAAAAGGAATGAAAATATTATAAATAAAGTTGCTCTATTTTGTTTAGTATCTCTTTTGGTATATGAATGTTTTGAGACTATTATCAGATTGGAAACTGGAAATGAATTTCTTATTATAATTATTGCTATAGCTTTAAATCCTTTTTATAAAAATATTGATAGAGAAAAACTTTTATCTAATATAAAAAAATATTTCAAAAAAAATGGTGGAAATAATGAAAAAGCAAAAAAATATTAAAAAAAAATTCATAGCATACTTTGACGGAATGGAAAATTTTCATTTTAGCAAAGACGTTGGAATGCTTCCTTATTGTTTTGCAAAAAAATTTGATTTAGATTTGGAATACATAACTTCTAAAGAAAATATTTTTAAAAATTTTCTAGGATATAGAGTTACAAAAATTAAATCATCAAAAAGTTGGAAATATAATTTAAATTTTTATTTATTTTTACTAAAGAATATTGGGAAAATAGATTATCTTATGGTCTTTTTTGCTCATAGCCATAATTTTGTTTTAGCATTATATTATAAAATATTAAATCCAAAAGGTAAAATGTATATCAAAATGGATTTATCTTATGTTGATCGTTACGAAAAAATTCAAGAAAAATTTTTAGAAAATCCAAAACTTGTAATTAGGAATTTTAGAAATAAAATTTATTATAAACTTTCTAAATTTGTGGATATGTTTTCTATTGAGCAAAAAGAATTTTATGAGCTTTTTTTAAAAGACGAAAATTTAATATTAAATATAAAAAATAAAATAGCTCATATTCCAAATGGAGTTTCACAAGTTTTTTTGGAAGAATTAGATCTTAATAAAAAAGAAAACATTATAATTAATGTCGGTAGAATTGGTGCACCAGAAAAAAATACTGAATTTCTTTTAGAAGTTTTTTCAAAAATTGATTTTAAAAATTGGAAAGTTTTGATGATTGGTCCAATAGAAGAAAATTTCAAATCTAAAATAAATGAATTTTATGAAAAATATTCTTTTAATAAAGAAAATATAAAGTTTATTGGAAATATTTCTGAGCCTAAAATCCTTGCTGAATATTTTGAAAAATCAAAAATTTTTTTATTCTCTTCAAAAAGAGAAAGTTGTGCACTTGTTTTGGCTGAGGCGAGATATACTGGAAATTATATTTTGACAACTCCGGTTGGTGGTTCAAAAGATAATATAATAGATTCTAATCACGGTGAAATTATAAATAATCCAGAAGAGATGTCTCTTGAGTTGCAGAAAATAATTAATAACAAAATTAATCTAAATGAAAAGTTAGAAAAAATAAAAGAAAAAAGAGAAGAAGTTACTTGGGAAAGAATAATTGAAGAAAACAAAAAAATAAAAGAATTTTTTTTATAAAAAAAGAAACTTAGAGCAAAAGAAATTAAATTTCTCTTGTCATAAGTTTCTTTTTTGTTTTTAAAATTTTATGAATTATTTTATATTTTATTTTATCTAATAAATTTATTTTTAAATTTAATTCCTGTGAAATTTTTTCAAAATCCAAAATATTTTTTTTATTAATTTTATTTAAAGTATTTATTTGTTTTATCATTGAAACTTTTATGTAAGAATTTAAGAAATTTTTGAATTTATAATTTTGTTCACGAATAATTTTTTGCTTAATCTCAAAATCTTTTATCACAAAACCTTTTATTGTACTTTCTTTTTTACTTTCGTTTTCGCCTTGGCGTGAAACAGAAATAATTTTTCCGTCATATATAAAAATATTTCCAAGTGAAGTGTATCTATAAAAAAAATCATAATCTGCGCTTGGATAAAAATCTTCATCAAAGCCTCCAAGCTTCATTGCAAAATCTTTTCTAAAAACAAATCCAACTATTTCAGCAAGTTCATCTCCCATTAAAAAGAATTTTGTTTTCACAAAATATTCTTTGCGTTTTTTTTCTGATTGAAGTTCTAAATTTTCTTTAAAATTATATTTTTCAGAAAAATTATCTGTTATAATTGGCTTATAAAAAATTAAATCAGCTTTTTTATTATTTTTTATTCTCACGGAAATTTCTTCTAAAAAATTTGGTAATAATAAATCATCGTCATTTAACATGCAAATCCATTTTCCTCTTGCAAGCTCAATTGTCCGATTCCAATTTCCAAAAAGTCCTAAGTTTTTTTGGTTCTTATAATACGAAATTTTTCCATCATTATATGTTTCAAATAGTTTTTCTATTTTTGTATTTTTATCTCCGCAATCTTCAACAACAATAATTTCATAAGACATTTTAATTTTGTTTTGAAATAATGCAGAATCTAAAGCTTCTTTCAATAAAATATCCCTGTTATACGTTGGAATAACAATACTTATTTCTGGAGAAATTATAGTTGATTTTTTTATTTGTAAAGATTCAAATTTTTCATATCTTAAAAAATTATTTTTCTGCATTTTTTCTCCAGAATTTTAATTTGTATTTTTATCCTAATCTTTTCAATAAATTTTTTATTAAATTTTCATATTGAAAATTTATTGAATATTCCAAATTTTTAAAATATTTTTCTTTCAAATTTACTTCTTCGGTTATTATTTTATTTATTTCTTTTTTTAAATTTTTAGAATCAAGTTCTGATAAAATTTTACCAATTGTATTGTTATTAGTAATATCAGGTGCTGCACAAGTATTTGAAGTTATAACATAATTTCCAAAAGCCAATGCTTCAACCATGACAATCCCAAAACTTTCCCATCTCGAAGGTAAAATAAAAACTTTTGATCTATTATAATATTCATAAAGTTTTTTTCTATCTTTTATTATTCCAGTAAAAATAACTTTTTCTTTTTTATCAGAAAAATTCTTGTAAAATTTTTCTATTTCTTTTTCAAATTCTTTTTCTATTGAGCCTATCAAAATAAATTTCCAGTTTTTCAAATCAACCTGAGAAAGTGTTTCAAGAATTAATTCGGTATTCTTTGATTTTGTCCCTAATCTTCCAACTGTAAGAAAAATATTTTCTTTTTCATCAAAATTTTTCTTCACAAAATTATTATCTATAAATTTATTATCAAATCCATTTGGCAGGTAAAAAGTTTTTCCTTTTGTTGAAATACACGCATAACTTTCTTTCATAAAATTATATCCTTCAAGATTTTCGTATGAAATAAAATCACACAACGTAACAAGTTTTTTCCTTTTGCCATATTCTTTTTTCATTCTTTTTTTTCTGAAAAATTCTCCCAAATTTCTAGTTTTTTTTTCTATTGTTTCTAATTCTTTTTTGTAAACTTCTAAATTAAAATCAGCCTTAACGTAAATCATTCCATTTGGATTAAATTTTTTATAAAAAAAAGCATTCCAAAAACTACATTTTGTAATGTGGAATAACATTAATACGTCAATATTTTTCGCATTTATTATTAGGTACCAATATAATGGAAGCCTTTTTATAAAAATAATTCCTGGTGCAAAATTCCTTATTTTTTTTAAAAATCTCTTTATTTTTATTATTTTAACGCTTTGTATTTCGTCAGGTAAATCATTTTTAAAATCACAAGTTATAATTTCAGAATCAAATTCCCCGGATTCAGCAACATAAATAGGAATCATTCCATTATCTTTACCTACCCATGTATATTCAAATTCTTCGCAAATATGAACAAATTTTTTTTTGATTTTTTTCTCCATAATTTTTCCTCAAAACTTTATTTTTGATTTTCAACAAGCTCTTTTATTTTTTCTAGAATTTTATCTTTTGAAAAATTTATTAAATTCTCTTTTGCATCAGCTTTAAAAACAAAAGATACATCAGATTTTGGTGCAAACATAATCAAAGTGTTTGCATCATTTTCACAAATTTCAACTATTGGAATATTAAAAGCAGAAGCAATATGGATAACACCCGTGTCAACGCTAAAAAGCATATCGGCATATTTCAATATTGCTGCAGCCTCAGAAATTTTTTCTGTTTTTGGTAATAATTCAACTCTCTCTAAATTTAATTTTTCAAATTTTATTTTTAAATCATCATAAATATTTGGCATAGAAAGCACATGAATTTTTATTTTTTTATTAAGAAGCGGTATATTTTCTAAAAAATATTTTGTATCTTCAAAAGTTAAAGTATGTCTTTTACTGCTTCCTGTAAAATTAAAAACTAGATTATAATAATTTTTTTTATCAAAATAATTTTTGTATTTATTTTCAAGCTCATTCAAATGAATTTCATATTTTTGATTTGTCAAATCTAAATTAAATATTTTTTTTAGTGGTTCAAGAAAATCTAGATAAAATTCAGCACCAGGCTTGTGGTCTATATTTTTTTTATATTTATTAAAAATAGTAAGCTCACTTTTTTTATACGCATTAAAAATAGTGAGCTCATTTTTTTTAATTCCATATTTTTCTATTCTATCACCACCTATAGAATATCTAGGTTGTAAAATTTTAATATATAAAATATTAAAAAAATTAATATCGCTTCCAAAGTCAATGTATAAATCAAACTTTTTTCTGTACTGATACGCAGATTTTAGTCTCTCAAGAATTCTTAGTATTTTTATAGGTTTTATTTTTTTTGGTGGCAAAATTTTAATCTCTTTTATATATGGGTTATATTTTATAAGTTCTGAAGTTATGTTGTCTGTTTCTATAGTAAGTTCAAGTCCTTCAACTTTTCCTAGTTCACGAATAAAAGGAGTTTTTAAAACATAATCACCAATTCTTCCAGAACCAAAAAATACTTTTTTTATATTTTCTTTTTTTATTTCTTCTCTTTTTTTATGTCCAATAAGACGTATAAAAAACCCTCTCATCTAAAGAACTCCAATCACTAAATTTTTTTCATCAAAGTTTTTCTATTCCGTTTTTTGTTTTGAATTCCCTTGCATCACAAGTTCTGATATAAATTTCCCAAGCTTTTTCGTTAATGCTTTTTCTGTCTCTTTCGTGATAAAGGTGATATTGTATTAATTTAGATTTTCCAGAAATATATTTTGCATTTATTCCTGTGAATCTCCAAGCCAAATCACTATCTTCACCAACTCCGGGACCTTCATATTCTTCATTAAATCCGTTTAATGACAAAATTAATTCTTTTGTGAATCCCATATTTGAACCCAATATTTTCAATTCTTTTATTTTTCTAACTCTTAAAAGTTTATTCAAAAATAAGCTATAAAAAGCCTCTTCCTTTTTTTTTGTTTTTGAAAATAATATTTGAAATATATTTATATTTTTTTTGCCATTATATTTTAAAATTTTATTTGTTAATTTTTCAGAAAGCTCACACCTTCTACCATAAATAACTTCATATCCATCTTCAAAAAAATTCATATAATTTTCTAAGAATTTTTCATGAACCATGCAGTCGCCATCTATAACGACTATATATTTTCCTTTGCTTGCCAAAATTCCTTTATTCATTATTTTATTTTTTCTAAATCCGATATCTTCTTGTGAAACTTTATTAATTGTAAAAGTAAATTCTTTTTTCCAAGTGTCAAGTTTTTCTACAAGTTCTGTTTTTTCACAATCTTCCGCAATTATAACTTCAAAATCTTTGAAAGTTTGCCTTTCCAAAGAATTTAAAACGCAATATAGAAAATCGTATTTATCATAAAAAGGAATCAGAACAGATATTTTCATTTTTAAATTTTCTCCTACAAATTTTTATAAATTTAATTTTTTATTTTGAAAAACTTATTATATTTTATAATATTTAAATTTTTCATGATTTTTTTATCTGTCTTTTTTTCATTTCTTTTTTTGGAAATTCCCATCTATTATGAAACCACATCCATTGTTCAGGGTGTTTTTTTATAACTTTCTCAACTTCATGAATTAAAAGTTGAACATTTGTAGCCACATCTTCTTTAAATTTTCCTGTATCAATTAATTTTATTTCATCTGTAATATTAATAGAACAAGTATTATCAGGATTCATAACATTATATTGAATTACAAGTGGAATATTATTTTTAAGTGCAAGAGAGACAGGACCATTTGCAGCTGAGACTTCTTTTCCAAAAAAGTTTACTCTTGTACCCCTCATTCTGTGATCACAAAAAAGTGCGAAGATAGGTTTTTTATCAATAAGATTTATAAGTTCTCTTCCATTTCTTGGCGACGCCATCAGCAAAGTTATATTTCTTTTTTCTCGCTGCTTAATTATATAATCATTAATATATGGATTGGCTTGTGGTTTTGCAAGACAAACAAAATGATATTTTTCAGAAACTTTAAGTGATGCTTCGAGATTTCCAGTGTGCATGCATGCTGCGACTAGACCTTTATTTCGACTCATGAGCTCATCTATTTTTTCCATCTGATAAATTTTTATATTTTTTGGATTGTTGAAATATTCGTCAAACCATATAGAAGACATAAAAGATTTTGTCATTATTTTATAAGATTCTTTTGCTATTTTTTTTTTTTCTTTTTCTTCCATATCAGGAAAAGCCAAATCAAGATTTGCAAGAGCAATATTTCTTCTCATTCTAAGAAGATTATAAGTTAATATTCCAATTGATTCCGCAAATTTAAATCTCCAGCTTTCTGGAAATATAGGAATAAATTTTAATAATCCTAAAAAAGCAAAATACTCTATTTTATGTCTTAAATTTTTTATTGTCATTTTTTCTCCTGCCAAAAACAAAAAGGCATTCTACATTTAATAGAATGCATCAAAATTTATTTAAACCTTGGAACAATTTCTTCTTCTTCATTATTTCTAGAATCAACAACATTTGAAGGATTTGTTTTATATTCCATAGAATATTCTGTACCTTCTGGTATAACACAATAAATATTTTGAATTGGATTTAATATAACACCATTTTTTATAAAGACAGCACCACTCACAAAATCAATAACACGTTGAGCCGTTTTTGGATCAAGACTCTCAAAATTCAAATGAACAATCGTATCATTAATTATGTAATCCATATATTTTCCAATATCTTCAAACTTTGTAGGTCTGATAAAAATTATATCCAAATTTTGATGTTTCGCCATTTATACTCTCCTTCAAATTTACTGAAACCTTCTCGCAATATTCTATACTATTTTTTATAAAATTTCTAGTATTTTTTCTATAATTTTTTCTTTTGGTAATTTTGAACTAAAACCAGAAGCTTTTTTATGTCCTCCGCCACCAAATGTTTTTGCAATTTCATTCAAGTCTAAATCATTTGATTTTGTTCGAAGGCTTCCTTTAATAAGCCCATCATCTCCGTCACGTAAAACTAAAGAAGTTTCTGCTTTATCATACATCAAAAGTTTTTCTACGATACCTTCTGTGTCAAATCTATCTCCACCAGCATTCTCAAAATCTTTTTTCATAATATATGAAGTTATGAATTTTTTATTTTCAAAAAATTCCATTTTATTTATAGCAGTTGAAATTAGTTTTAAACCAGCGAGAGATTGGTTATCATAAAAATTTTCTATAATTTTTGTGTTGTTAACTCCATTTTCAATTAATTTTGCAGCTTTTAAAAAAGTAGATTTTCTAACATTAGAATGTTTAAAATTTCCAGTGTCATTTACTATTCCAACATAAAGTGCTTCTGAAATATCTTTATCAAATTCAACTCCCAACTCTTCCAAAAATTCAAATGAAATTTCAGATGTAGAGCCAGATTCACAATCAAGATAATTAATATCGCCAAATTTTAAATTTCCTATATGATGGTCTATATTTATAATTTTAGATTTATATTTAAATTCAGAAATTTTTCCAATTCTTTCCATGGAACCAGCATCAACTGAAATCACAATTTCTGGAATTATTTTTGAAACATAATTTGAATAATTTTCTATAGCATCTGCTCCAACTAAAAATTTTATTTTATCTGGAATTTTATCATCTATCACAAATCGTATAATTTTATTTTTATAATTTTCTTTTTCTTTTATTAATTTGTTAAGTCCTAAAAGTAAAGCTATGCCAGCACCAATTCCATCACCGTCAGGATTTTGATGTGTCGTAATTAAAATATATTCTGAAGCTTCTATTGCTTTTATGATTTGTTCAAATTTTTTCATTTTGCTTAGCTCTCCTCGTTTTCATCAACTCGCAAAAGTTTTTTCTCTTCATCTGTAAGACATTCGATACCTTTATTATATAATTTTTGTGCATCATGTCCGAGACGTTTAGCCATTAAATTCATCACTGCAATTTCAACCATGGCAGCAGCATTTCTTCCAGAAGTTATTGAAAGAGTAACTTTTCCGATTTTATTTCCAAGTATTTCAGCGGTAGAATTTTCGTAATAAATAATTCCAGAATAATTTTCATCTTCTGGATCTATTAGCTCAACTACAACATCCAGTCTTTTATTTATTCTTACAGCTCCCAGCCCATATAAAGATTTTATATCAATTATTCCAAGTCCTCTTATTTCCATAAAATATGGCAAGTTTGCAGAACATCCAAAAATATCTCCGTTTGCATTTTTTCCAAATTTAACGATATCATCTGCCACAAGTCTATGCCCTCTATGAACAAGTTCAAGCGCTGTTTCACTTTTTCCTATTCCGCTTTTACCACTAATAAAAACTCCATAACCGTAAAGTTCCATAAAAACTCCATGCATAGTTATGCTTGGGCTATAATATTTTATAATAAAAGTGTTATATCTTGTTATGTTTTCTGTTGTGTCATCAAATTCTGCACGTGCCAAAATAATTTTTGTATCTTTAACTTTAT
>JBOFDW010000017.1:0-5979 GCA_051647385.1 Fusobacteriaceae bacterium | reverse complement strand
TACCAAAGTTTCTAGACTCTATTTTCATTTGAGCACCTTTGATTGCATTGGTAATCATTCGGTGTGCAATTGGTTCTCCCTTTGGAAGCCCAAGTCTATTCATTACTCCTATCACTCTTTCAGAACCGAAAAGTCTCATAAGGTCATCTTCAAGAGAAATATAAAACGAAGATTC
This sequence comes from Fusobacteriaceae bacterium, assembly GCA_051647385.1. GTDB lineage: Bacteria > Fusobacteriota > Fusobacteriia > Fusobacteriales > Fusobacteriaceae > JAGNZR01. The sequence continues at coordinate 5,804 of JBOFDW010000017.1, read as the reverse complement.
TCCTTCGTCACCTTGACGACCAGCTCTTCCACGAAGTTGGTTATCAATACGTCTTGACTCATGTCTTTCTGTTCCAAGAATAAAAAGTCCGCCAGCATCTTTTACTTTAACTTTTTCATCGGCACACTGCAATTTATATTTTTCTATAACTTCATCAAAATTATCTAGTTTTTTTCCACACTCAGCTAAAGCCAAAAATTCTGGATTACCTCCCAGCATTATATCAGTTCCACGCCCAGCCATATTTGTAGCAATAGTTACTGCCTTATATCTTCCTGCTTGTGCTACTATTTCAGCTTCTCTTTCATGTTGCTTTGCATTCAAAACATTATGAGGAACTTTTTTCTTCTTCAAAAGTTCAGAAAGTTCTTCGGAACTTTGAATCGAAATTGTTCCCACCAAAACTGGTTGACCTTTTTCATAAAGCTCACAAATTTTTTCTATGATAGCTTCTAGTTTTTCTTCACGAGATTTATAAACTAAATCAGCTTGGTCTTTTCTTACTACATGAACGTTTGTCGGAATAATTACAACCTGAAGTCCATAAATATGAACAAACTCTGCCGCTTCTGTTTCTGCAGTACCAGTCATCCCAGCAAGTTTCAAATACATTCTGAAATAATTTTGAATCGTAATACTTGCCAGTGTCTGATTTTCTCCAGCAATATTAACGTTCTCTTTTGCCTCTATAGCCTGATGAAGTCCGTCAGAATATCTTCGTCCGTCAAGTGCACGCCCAGTGAACTCATCTATTATTACAACTTTTTTCTCTTTTAGCAAATAATCTCTGTCCTTAATATAAAGTTCTTTTGCCTTAAGTGCTTGATTCAAATAATGTGTTAGCTCAACGTATTCTGGTGAGTATAAATTTTCTATCTTAAGTTCTTTCTCGACTTTTGAAACACCTTTTTGAGTCAGCACAATATTTTTTGCTTTCTCATCAACTTCATAATCGCCCCAATCTTCATCTGGAATTTTCATCTCTTTTTTCAGCTTTACATCTTTTATTGTTTCTGTTTTATAGCTTCTTTTCATTTTACCAGCTATCTGAAAAAATATTTTGTACCACTTGGTTGCATCTGCTGCTGCTCCAGAAATTATTAGAGGAGTTCTTGCTTCATCTATCAAAATAGAGTCAACTTCATCCACTATACAAAAATTTAATTTACGCTGAACTTTTTCTTCTATGTGCCCAACCATGTTGTCACGCAAATAATCAAATCCAAACTCAGAGTTTGTCCCATATGTTATGTCTGCTAGATAAGCTTTTTTTCTTTGCTCGTTGGAAAGTCCATTTACAACTACATCTGCAGTCAGACCAAGAAATTTATAAACTCTTCCCATCATCTCGCAATCTCTTTTTGCAAGATAGTCATTTACAGTGATAATATGAACCCCTTGACCTGTGAGTGCATTCAAATATACTGGGCAAGTTGCAACCAAAGTTTTACCCTCTCCCGTTTTCATCTCGGTAATTTTTCCCTCGTGCAAAACAATTCCACCAATCATTTGGACATCGTAGTGTCTAAGACCCAAAACTCTTTTTGAAGTTTCTCGAACAACTGCAAAAGCCTCTGGCAAAATATCATCCAGTTTTTCACCTTCACTCAACTTATTCTTAAAAATCGTTGTACAACTTTTAAGCTCATCATCTGTGTACTTTGAAAGTCTCTCTTCAAAAGAATTTATTTGGGTAACAATTCCACTAATTCTTTTTATCTCTCTCTCGTTTTTTGTTCCAAAAATTGCTTTGAATATTTCAGCAAACATTTTCCCTTCCTCACTTTGTATATTTTATTTTTTTCTTTTTCACTCACTCAAATTTATTATTCAACATTAGATTTTATCATAAAAATCTAAAAACAGTCAAATAAAAAGCAAAACAAAAATATAAGGAGGCTTTTTAGCCTCCTCAGATTATATTTACTTAAAAAATTTTTGAAATATTTTAATATAAACTTTAAACTTGAATTTATTTTTTAGCTGAATATTCTGCGATGGCAGTGAATACAACGTCTGTTGAAGAGTTTAGAGCAGTCTCACAAGAATCTTGAACCACTCCAATAATAAATCCTACACCAACAACTTGCATTGCAACATCATTTGGAATCGCAAACAAACTACAAGCTAGCGGTATCAAAAGTAAAGAACCTCCAGCCACTCCAGAAGCTCCACAAGCACTTACTGCAGCAAGAACTGATAAAATAACAGCAGTCGCAAAGTCAACTTGAATTCCCAAAGTATTTACAGCCGCCAAAGTTAGCACAGCTATTGTAATTGCTGCTCCAGCCATATTTATCGTTGCACCAAGTGGAATTGAAACAGAGTATGTATCTTTATTTAATCCAAGCTCTTCGCACAAATTCATATTAACAGGAATATTTGCTGCAGAACTTCGAGTGAAAAATGCAGTTACTCCACTTTGTCTTATGCAACGTAAAACTAATGGATAAGGATTTCTTTTAATCACAACAAAAGCAATTATTGGATTTAAAATAAATGCAACAAATAACATTGTACCTACCAAAACTCCAAGAAGCTTTCCATAATCATTCAAAGCCGCAACTCCTTGATCAGCAACTGTTTCATAAACTAGACCCATTATTCCAAACGGAGCCAAATTTATTATCCACTTAACTATTTTCGAAAAAGCTTCTGACCAATTCGCAACAGTTTCTTTTGTTGAATCAGATGCATGTCTGAATGCAATTCCAATAAGTGAAGCCCAAGCTAGAACACCAATATAGTTTGCTTTAAGCAAAGCGTTCACAGGATTATCAACTACATTCATAATTAAAGTTTTTATAACTTCAACTACACCTTTTGGAGGTGCAAAATTTTCAACTCCAGACTTTAGAACTAAAGTTGTTGGGAACATAAAACTTGCCACAACTGCTACAACCGCAGCCAAAAAAGTTCCAATTAAATAAAGTGCAAGAATTTTTTTCATGTTTGTTTTTTGACCAGCTTTGTGTTGAGATATAGCTGCAATAATCAAAAATAAAACTAATATTGGTGCTACACCTTTTAATGCACCGACAAAAATCGAACCAAAAATTGTTATAAAACTTAGACCTTTGGGAAAAGCTACCCCTAAAATTATTCCAACTATTAAACCGCAAATAATTCTTTTTACCAGACTTAGACTGTTCCATGATTTTACTAAACTCATAAATATACCCCTTTCACAAAATAATTTTATTTTATTAATTATACAATATTATTTTTATAAAGTAAATGAAATAATTATAAATATAATTTTGAACTACTATGAAAAAAATTAGAAGAAAAATTTGAGGCTTAAATTTATATTTGGAAATTTAAAAGGACTGAACTCCATATGATCTCATACAGTTTTCAATCCTCAAAAATTTCTCTCTAGAAAAAATTTTATTAATTTTTGTGAAGGGCTTTCAAAACTCTTTCACTAAGTGTATTAAAATTTGTCTTTAACATCTGCATTATTTCAACGTCATTTGCTCCCTTAAGAGCTTTCAAAACTTTTGTACAAACTTTTACTTGAACAGGAGTCCCGTTTATAACAATTTTAGTCGATTGCAAATTAGGTTTCCAAACTCTGTTAGTCAATCTGTGTGAGTGAGATACTTGATGACCAAATATTAAACCTTTTCCTGATATTTCACATCTTTGCATATTTTTACACCTCCGTCAATAAAAAATCAAAGTCAAGAGTTATTATAACAACATTACAAAAAAAATGCAAGACAATTTTTTTGAGCCATGAATTTTTTTAACAAAAAATTTTTGCGTAAATTTTATCTTGCAAATATTTAAAAAATATTCTCGACTTTTTCGAATAAACAATAATATGATATTATAAATATTTTGGTATCAGAGGTGAATTAGTAACCAAAAATTAATTCACTTTTTTATTATAACATGCATTTTTTATGAGTTGTGAGTTTTTTTAAGATTTTGCGAGATTCTTGTAATGACATCAAAGCATTATAATTTGAGAGTTGTGAGTTTTTTTGCTGTTTTTTCATTTCATATACCCCCTAAAAAAAATTTTAACTACAAAATATTATAGAAAAAAATAATGTAAGACGACTATACCCTATTTTTTTTCTCACAATCTCACAAGTGAGTAATCCCAACGAAAAACATCGTTACAAAACTCTCACAAAACTCTTACAAGAAAAATAAAAACATCACAAAATTTTTCATAGTTTTAAAATTTGATAATTATACAAAGAAGTTTTTAGATATTCTAACAAAAATATTTCTATAAGATTTTTTCAAAATTTTCGAGCTAAAAATTTCCTGTAAAATTAATAGTTCCAAAGCTTTATTCGATTGAATTCCCACAAAAACGCGAGCAAATATTTTTTTACGTGAATTTATAATATGCTGGGTTCGATATTTTTTTGTTCATCAAAGTATAACTCGTAATTTTGCCGAATTATTTTTTACATATATTCTAATTTACCAATAAAAAAGCCTGTACTAGCTCATGAGTTTTCAGCTAAAAAAGTACAGACTTTTTATTTTTATTCAAAAAAATATTTGAGTTTATTTTTTCTTTAATTTTTTGTTATTAATATTATTTATGAATTTTTTAAAAATCCCTAAAAATTCTGGATAAATATTTATCATGCCCTCAGGATGCCACTGAATTCCCATGATAAAATTTTCTTCCATATTTTTCATCTCATATGCCTCGATTATTCCATCATCAGAAGTTGCAGTTACTTTGAAACAATCTGCCAGTTTTTTCACAGACTGGTGATGATACGAATTTATTCCAATTGATTCTGCACCAAAAATTTCATATAACATCGAATTTTTATTTATTTTTATATTGTGGAATTTTTCGTCACGTCGAATTCCTGACGGACTGTGGCTATGTGCATTTTTAACTTGTGAAGGAATATCTTGGTAAAGGTTTCCACCTGCATAAACATTTACAGCCTGACATCCACGACAAATTCCCAAGATTGGCATATTTTTTTTTATAGCCTCTTCGTAAAGTTTTTTCTCACACTCATCACGCATAGTATCAACTACACCAAGTTCTTTCACTGGATTTTCTCCAAAATATAATGGAGACACGTCTTCTCCACCAGAAAAGATTATTCCGTCCAAACTCTCTATATATTCTTTCGATAAATTTTCAGCCGAGACTGGAATCAACACTGGTATTCCACCAGATTTTTCAACCGACTCAACATATGCAGCACTTAGAGAATTATATCTATAACCTTTCTGATTATATTCGTTGAACATTGTTATACCAATTAATGGTTTCATTTTCTCACTCCAAGCTTTTAAAATTCAGAAATTTTTTCTTTCGTAAGTGTCTTGCAAATTTCAATGGCTAACTTTATTGCTCCTTCAAGATCATGTAAACTTGCATAACAAAAATGTGAATGAATATATCTTGTTGGAACTCCAATCACAAGACAAGGTATTCCGTTTTCTGACACGTGATATTTTCCTGCATTAGTACTTCCTTTTTCCCGTGCAATAATTTGATACGGAATATTATTTTTATCCGCAATTTCTCTTGCAAACTTTATTAATCTCGGATTTGAAATCATTAATGCATCTATTACTCTAAACTGCAAACCTTTCCCTATTGCTCCATGTGCAGAAGAACTATCCTTGAAAGTATCATCAGCAGGCGAGCCTTCAAACACAATTACAAAATCTGGCTTGACTCTATGCGCTGCAACTTGTGCTCCTCTTGTCCCAACTTCTTCTTGTGCAGCAAAAGCTCCAACAACATTTACACTAAGTTTTTCTTTACTTATTCTGTCCAAAGTTTCAACAGAAGCAACACA
>JBOFDW010000016.1:0-8744 GCA_051647385.1 Fusobacteriaceae bacterium | reverse complement strand
ACCCAGCTTTCATCTAGTCATCTCCTATTCCTATTCGCATATATTCTGCACGTAATTTTTCAAAAAAATCCGCCTTAATCTCTTCCTCTGACCCAAATTTTTTCTTGTTACTTTTTTTAACATCACTTGGAGAAATAATCGTATCTTCATAGCCAGCAAGAGCAGAATATTTTATAAACCTTGACCTGAAAGTTTGCCGAGAAAAATCCTTGAAAACTTTATGCGTATTTTCTTCTTGGATTCTATCTCTGCTTTCTTCCAAATATTTTTTGAAGTCTTCTACTAATTTTTCATCCTCTATATTTATTATAATCTTTTTATTTTTTTTGATCAAATTTATTTCTCGACTACTAATAATTTCTTTCATCTCTAGTGCCAAAACTTGCGTAATATTTAAATTCGTTGACTCAAGCAATCTTATAACAACTTTATCTCTCATCCCATATTGGTCATCAGGACAGTACTCCAAAATTTTCTGAACATCAATTTCTATGACTTTTTTTGCTCTTGAATTATTTTCTTCTCCGTATTCAAATTTTGCATTAGTTACAGGATTTGAAAAAATTTTCTCTCTTCTCAAAAGATATCTATAAAATCCGCTAAGAGAGGCAAGTTTTCTTTTTATAGAAACATTTGACATCCCAATTTTTTTTAGGTAACCAGAATATGTCTCAATAATTCTTGGGGTAACTTCTAGAATAGAATCTCCCCTCAAAAAATCCATAAAAAATTGAATCTCATATTTATATATCTCGCAAGTTCTGTCTGAAACTTTCTGATTTGATTTTAAATAATTCAAATATTCATCTAACATTTAAAAGCTCCTTGGCATGTTCGATTACAGCAAGCGAAACATCTTTTCCAGCAAGCATCCTTGCAATTTCCTTCACTCGTGCCTCTTCACTTAATGGCGTAACTGAGCTAAATGTTTTTCCATCCACTGTTTGTTTTTCAATGTAAAATTGTTGCATAGATTTTGCTGCGATTGCAGGGGAATGAGTAATACAAATTATTTGTGCTCCTTCTCCTATCTCACGAAGTTTTTCTGCTATTTTTTTTACCGTCTCGCCACCAACACCAGAATCTATCTCATCAAAAAGTATCATGGAAATATTATCCACTTTCGAGAATATAACTTTTAGTGCAAGCATAATTCTGCTTACTTCTCCACCAGAAGCTATTCTTGAGAGAGGCTTAAGTTCCTGCCCAAGATTTGTTGATATGAAAAATTCTGCTGAATCAATTCCGCTTGGTGACATGTTTTCCAGCTCTTCAAAGACAACTTTGAATTCTGTATCCTTCATGTTCAAAAAAGCCAGCTCTTCTTTTAGTCTCTTTTCTATTTCGCTTGCCCTCTTTTTTCTGCTTTCGCTTAACTTTGTTGCTTCTTCATAATATTTTTTTCTTGACTCTTCTTTTTCTTCTAGCAAATCTTTTAGCTCAAAGTTTCCACTATCGAGCATATCAAGTTGCCGAGAAATTTTGTCTCGATACTCAATAATTTCCTCTATGGTGCTTCCATATTTTAGCTTTAACTTATTTATTTCATCTATTCTTTTTATAACTTTTTCAAGTTTTGCTTCGTCAGCTTCTATTCCACTATTAATTGTACTGAGAATATCAACACTATCTTGCAAGTCATAATAAACTTTCTCCAAACTTTCCAGCACTTCATCAAATTCTTTGCCATACTTACAAAGTGGCTCTATAAGTTTTCTTGAGTTCGAAATAAAGCTAAGAGCATTTTGCTCCTTATCTTTCAAGAGACCTTCAGCTCCGTCAAGTTTTTCTTTTATCTTGCTAGCGTTAAAAAGAATTTTGTACTCGTCTTCAAGTTTCTCATCTTCTCCAGCCTCTAATTTTATCGCATTTATTTCTGCCAGTTGAAATTCGTAGAAGTCTTTTTTAGCCATGACTTCTTTTTTAGCCTCTTCTATCTCGTCAATTTTTCTCGTAACTTCTCTGTGTTGCTCATAAAAAGACTTTAAGTTTGACTTGATACTTTTTCCTTCGTCACCCAAAAATTTATCAAGAAGTTTAATATGATTTGATTTTGACAAAAGCATTTGATGTGAATGTTGCCCCACAACATCAACAAGAGATTCCATTATAGTTTTGAGATTTGTGATGGGTACTCGCATACCATTTATGAAAGCTTTTCCTTTTCCGTCTCTTTCAAAATCACGTCTAATAATAATTTCGTTGCCTTCTATTTCAAAGCCCTGACTTACAAGGTCACTTGCTTGCTCATCTGTAATCTCAAAAACTCCTTGTGCACGCAAAAAATCGCTACCATCTCTAATTTTATCTAGCCCAGCTTTTTCTCCTATGAGCAAATTTATCCCGCTCATAATTATGGATTTCCCTGCTCCAGTTTCCCCTGTGAGAGATATTAGCCCCTTGGTAAATTCAAGATCTAACTTTTCTATTATTGCCAGATTTTCTATTTTCAGCTCTTTTAACATAGGTTATCTCCCCACTTCAAAGTCTCTCTAAGTATTTCATAATAATTTTTTCCTTCAGGTAAAACTAATTTCAAACTTTTGCCAGAATATTTTATAAATATTTCGTCTTCTTTTTTTATTTGTGCAGAATTTTCTCCATCAATAACTGCATAGCCAGTACGATTCTCGTCCTCTATTTTCACTGCTAATTTTTCACTTCCATCAATAACCACTGTCCGAGCAGTTAAGTTATGTGGAGCTATTGGAGTTATTATAATAGCTTTTATTTCGGGGCTAACAATTGGTCCCCCAACAGAAAGTGAGTATGCAGTTGAACCTGTTGGTGTAGAAATTATTACCCCATCAGCTCTATACGTGTTTATATATTCGTTCTCTGTAAAAATAGATACCCTAACCATCTTGGTCAAAACTCCACCCTTGGAAATAACAACTTCATTCAAGGCGTCATAAGTTTTACCCTTGATTGTTACCTCTAAGCAGTACCGAGTTATTACTTCAAAAACTCCAGACAAATATCTGTCGATTACTTCTAAGGCATTTGCAATTTTTATCTCAGCCAAAAATCCAAGGCTTCCTGCATTCACAGCTATCACGTGAATTTTCTGATTTTTTATTATTGTTTTAGAAGCTTTTAGGAGAGTTCCATCCCCTCCAATAACAACTGCAAAATCTGCCTCCATTATATTTGAAGTAGGAATAATTTCGATGTCTCGCTTCTTTAAATGCTCATGAAGATTTTTTTCGAAGGCAATTGCTAGTTCTTTTCCTGTGTTTGCAAATATGCAACATTTCTTTTTCACAAAATTACCTCCTCAAATTTTTTCTATATTTTTTTACTCATAATAATTTAATACCAAAATTTTTATTATATTTTTCTTTTATCTTTAATATTTTTATCTCTAAATATTTTTCACTTAAAAAAATTCCAATGGGTTAACAGTCTTTAGTCTAAATCTTTGCTCATAATATAAATTTGGTTGCCCGTCATTTGACAGCCCCAACACTCCAATAATTTTTCCCTTGCTTATACGGTCGCCCATACGAGCAATAGTTGAGATAAGATTTCCATAGACTCCAATAACATTGGCACCATAATCTATCATGACAACTTTTCCAAGACCTTGAAATTCCCCAGCGTAAATAACTTTACCTGCACCTGCAGCCTTGACTTGCGTTCCAAGCGAGCCTCTAATTTCTATTCCACCACTCTGAATCTTATTTTTATATTGCCCATAACTCAAAACTATTTCTCCGTCAATGGGTCGCATCATTTGCCCGACTTTTCTTTTTGCCTCACCATAATCTATTGTCGTGTCTATTTTTGTTTTGCTAGTCAAGATTTTTTGAATCATGGATTCCATCTGAGCTTTTTCTGCCGTAAGATTTTTTATATCTGATTCATGTGTTTGCTTTTCTGCTTTAAGTTGTTTTACAAGAGCACCTTGCTCAGTAACTTTGGATTGAAGCTCACGAGCCTTTTCATCAGCTTGTTTTTGCAGTGAAGTAAGTTTTTGCTTTTCATCTTCAATATTTTTTTTGACTTGATTAATATTTGCTTGAACGCTCTTAACTTTTTCTGTTCGCACAAACCCAGCATTGATAAGTTTTTTTAGTGCATATTCTGTTTCGTAAGAAACATTTTCTCTTCCTCTGGACTTTAAATATCTGTTCCATGCAATAAGTTCATGAGTGCTACTAGTATTTTGCTGTGCAAGTTCGCTGTTATTGAATCTGATACTTCTCTCACTATAATCTATTTTTCTTCTGGTAACTTCCATCTCAGAATTTATTTTAGATTGCTCTCTTTTAATGGCTCTTATTTCGACTTCTATAATATTTATTTGTTTTTCTATACTATTTTTCTGTGTGTCTATTTCCTTTATAAGAGAAGTTTTGTTATCAATAGTTTGGTCTATTTTTTTGATATTATTTTTTAGCTCGTTAACACTTGCCCCTTCTAGCAAAAAAGTTTTGGACAAAATAATAAAAAATATTATCCATATTTTTTTTTTCACGCTCCACCGACCTCTTCTTGCTTGAGCGGAAGTACCAAGCACATGAAAACAACTATTCCAGAGGCAATCATTGCAATAGAGATAGCTTTGCTAGTAGAAATAAAATAATAAATATTTGACGAGTCCATAAATATTTGTCGCACAAAAGTATATGTCAAACTAAAAATTAGCGTCCCAAAAACACCGCTAAGAATTGTTGGTATTCTAGCTTTTCTAACAGAACGTTTCCATAGACTTTTAATTTTTCGAGAGTAAAAATAAAAATGAATATAATTCATTCTAATCATATTTACATAAAGTTTCAGCAATATTATTATCATGGGAAAAATAAAGAAGAGTATTATAAATGCCCCAAGCATAAAAAATAATCTAGTACGCCCTTCTTGTACCTCAAAAAATTTTGTATCATAATAAATTGAAGACACATCTGTATTGTCTATCAAACTGTTTTCTATTTTTTTTGCCTCTTGCAATGAGCTAACATTTACCATGAAAGTATTGTACAGAGGATTACCAACCTCATTTATATCAAGCCCAAGCTCAGTAACTATCTCTCTTATGGACTCTTCTTTTGAAACATACCGAACTTTTTTTGCTCCTTCAATTCCTATAAGCTTTTTTTCAAGTGCAGAAGTTACATCTGTTGATAAATTATTTTTTAGTTCTATCTGGACAAAATTATTGCTGAAATTCTTTTTTCTAGCCTCGTTAAAATTCAGGCACAAAACTATTGCAATATTTAAAATAAAGAACATATATATCATCAGCAAAAAATTTTTGTTTGTTTTCTTAAACATTTTTTCTCCTCGAAAAGCCAAAGAAAGGGGAAGCATCCCCTTTCACTATTTTTTTATTTCTTTAATTCATCTTTAATCATTGAAACTAATTTTGCCGCAGTAAGCTCATATTTTTCCAACATTACTTCGCCCTTTCCGCTCTGACCAAACTTATCATATATCCCAAGTTTTTTTATAAGTGTCGGATGTGTTTCACTCAAAAATTCTGACACTGCCGAACCTAGACCACCAATTACAGAATGTTCTTCAGCGGTCACAATAAATTTTGTCTCTTTTGCAGCCTTCAAAATTGTTTCAGTATCCAAAGGTTTTATAGTTCCTATATTTATAACTCTGATAGAAATTCCTTCTGCTTCCAAAATTTTACTAGCCTCAAGAGCTCTTTCTACCATGAGTCCAGTTGCCATGATGGTAACATCTTTACCTTCTTTTATTGTGTTAGCTTTTCCTATTTTAAAATTATATGTTGCCTCATCAAAAAGAATCTCAGTATCAAGTCTACCCATACGAATATAAACTGGTCCTTCATATTCAGCAGCAGCAAAAACCATCTTCTTTGTCTCTGTTGCATCAGCTGGGCAAAGTACAACCATCCCAGGAATCGAACGCATAAGAGCAATATCTTCCACTGACTGATGTGAACCTCCATCTTCTCCAAGAGAAATCCCTGCATGAGTAGGAGCAATTTTTACATTCAAGTGTGGATAAGCAATACTGTTTCTCACTTGGTCGAAAGCTCTTCCTGTTGCAAACATTGCAAAGGTCGATGCAAAAGGAATTTTTCCACAAGTTGCAAGTCCAGCCGCTGTCCCCATTAGGTCAGCTTCAGCTATCCCAACATTTATATGTCTATCTGGATAAGCTTTTTGAAAAAGAGTTGTCTTTGTGGATTTTGTTAGGTCGGCGTCTAGTACTACCACATTTTCATTTATTTTTCCAAGTTCAACAAGTGCTTCACCATAAGCTTGTCTCGTAGCTTTTTTTGCCATATTATTTCTCCTCCTTACAACAATTTTTACAAAGTTCAGCAAGTGCAGTTTCAGTTTGCTCTTGAGTTGGAGCAACACCATGGAAGTCGCAAGCATTTTCCATGAAAGAAACGCCTTTACCTTTTACAGTCTTAGCAATTATTATCGTAGGTTTTCCCTTGCATTTTTTAGCATCATCAAAAGCTTTTATAATTTCATCATAATTATGTCCGTCTATTTTTATAACGTTCCAACCAAATGCTTCCCACTTTTTATCAAGAGGCTCAACACCTTTTATCTTGTGAACATTTCCGTCTATCTGCAAATCATTGCTGTCTAAAATTGCACAAATATTATCTATCTTATAATGAGCAGATGTCATGGCAGCTTCCCAAATTTGACCTTCTTGAACTTCACCGTCTCCAAGCACAACATAAACTCTGTAAGATTTCTTTGACATACGAGCAGCCAGTGCCATCCCGTTTCCAACAGATAGTCCTTGACCAAGAGAACCAGTTGACATATCAACTCCCGGAACTTTTTTCATGTCAGGGTGACCTTGTAATATAGAGCCAAAAGTTCTAAAAGTTTTTAGCTCGTCCTTTGAGAAAAAACCTTTTTCAGCAAGCGTACCATAAATTGCAGGTGTCGCATGACCTTTCGACAAAATAAATCTATCTCTGTCAGGGTCTTTTGGATTTTTTGGATCAACTTTCATCTCAGAAAAATATAGTACAGACAAAATATCCGCAATGGAAAGAGACCCTCCCGGATGTCCAGACTTTGCCTGACACGTCATTGTTACAATAGATTTTCTAACTTCGTTCGCGTGCATTTTCATTTCGTTAATAGTGCTTTTCATTTCGTCTCCCTTTCTTTTAAAATTTTAATATATATAAATTTTTTCTTAACTTAAATTTTCTCACTTTGCTTTTCCTCTTATATAATACCACATTTCAATATTTTTGTAAAAGAGTAATATAAATTTTCACGTGAAAGATTTTTTCATAATATTTTTTTACACTAATTTTTTCACAAATTTTTCCAGAGTGAAAAGTAAAATTAGATTTGTTACCACGAATATTATCCCAAGTACAGAACCTATCTGAAAATTTCCACTCACAATATGAGGGTAAATAAGTAATGGCAGTGTTATAATTCTTCCACCACCAATAATTAGCGTCGTAATATATTGAGCAAAAGAAACTATGATTACCAAAATAGAGCCAGTAATAACCGATGGAAAAAGTTTTGGCAAAGTTATCTCAAAAAAAGTTTCAAGCTTTGACGCACCAACAATTTTTCCCAAGAAATAATAATTCTCATCTATGCTCCGATATCCAGCAACAACCGCCTTGATAAAATATGGCAAAGTTAAAACTCCATGAATCAAAACCACGCCCAAAATTGTTTCTGCTATATTTAATTTTATGAAAGTAAAAAGTACGCCTTGGGTTATGACAAGACCGGGCACAATAAGTGGCAAGTACAAAAATCCATTTATAAATTTTATGAGCTTGGAATTATTTTTGTAAAGAACAGAAGCAGCTGGAAATCCCACCAAAAAATTCAAGGCAAGGGTAAGAATCGCCACCAAAACCGTCGTACAAATTGCTGCAATATTTTTATGGTTCTTAAATATTTTCACATAAATTTCTATGTGATGTCCCTCAGAAAAAAATGCCAAAAACGGCAATATAAAAAATAACGCAACAATAATTCCCAGTGCAAAATAAATTTTCATCATGACTAAAATTTTTATGTGAGCCATTACTCCCACCCAACTTTATGTTTAAGTATAAATTTTCGTGCCAACAAATATGTCAGCCCGCCAAGTAAAAGTGTCATAAAAAATATCGTGAAATTTATTGCCATGAGTACCCCATGTTTTTCAAATCCCATGAGAATAAAAATATCATAAGCAAAAACCGAAAGCGTCTTTGGATATGTTACGCCCAAAAGATATGGTGTCTCGAAAGCCGTCAAGATAAAAGTGAAAATTATTATGAAGCTGGTGAGTAAAGTTGGCGAGATAACTTTTAGGATTACACTTGTAAAAAATTTATAGTCCGATAAGTTATAGATTTTTTTTAGGTCTTTCCACTTGTTGGAAATTTGTAGCACAAAGGGAAAGCATGAAGTTATGATGAACGCCGAAGTTTTCCACACGAAAGTTATGATAATTCCTATTGAATTTTTATCGTTGGTAAGAATAGGAAAGCTCTCAAAACTTTTGATTATTCCAAGATGAAATAAAATTGAGCTCAATACTCCACGACTTGAGAGAAAAATTATCATCATGTATGACGCAATGAGATATGGCACAAGTAACGGAAGCTCTGTGATTCTAAGTACGAATTTATTTTTCTCAAAATTATTGTTACTAATAAATAGAGTATAAATTAAAAACAAAACCAAACTAGAAAGCAAAAAAGACACCAAAGAAGATATGAGAGAAATTTTTATCGTATAAAAAAGCGAGACCTTAAAATCATCCAT
>JBOFDW010000015.1:0-1570 GCA_051647385.1 Fusobacteriaceae bacterium | reverse complement strand
ATGAGAACAAAAGTTATGGCGACGCAAATGCTAAGTTAGAATTTAACAAGGGAAAATTTGGGGCGTACTTAATGTACTCACTAAACATTGGTAAAGAATCTACTGAGAGCGTTGGAAGTGTTGGACTAAATTATATGTTTTAATTTTTAAGCGAAAATATTACAAGATAAAAAAGAAAGACCTCATGAAAATGAGGTCTTTCTTTTTGTGTTGACTCATAAATCTATTAAGGATTTATCCCTTGTCATTAAGTTTTCTGAAGGCTTGATTTATTCTAAAAATTCCGATGACTAAGAATATTTTCTCAAGTAGCAAGAAAAATTTTTCTCCAAAAACTGTTTCATCATTTGTAAAAGCTTCTATTGAAAAGAACGACTTTATATATTGTCCTAAAAATTTTGTCCACTCATTTAATGTAAAGTCTTTCTCTCCTATAAAAATAAAATCTGATGTAAAAGTTTGCGATAAAAAATATAGAAACATGGTAGTTGCGATGGTAAAAATTATTCCAAGCCACCACCATAGCCCGCAATTATTTGAAATAAAATTAAAGAGCAATATAAATTTTTCACCAAAATTTTTGCTCCATGTTGTTTCTTTCCAATAGGCGACCATTTCTTTTTGTAATAATTTGTTGGCTAGAATTTTATTGTGACTTTCTTGAGCTACGTGTTTGAAGAGTTGCCAAGTATGGCGTGTAGCTTCTTTTATTTTTTCATCGATAGATATCCCCATAATTCTTAAAAATCCATTTCCTAATCTGTTACTTATATCATCTAGTATCAAATTTTGTACTTTTTCAATGTCAAAGTAAAGATATTCTTCAAACTTAACCTTTGAGAAATCAGCTTTTATCTCAAAAGTCACTTGTGAAAAATCTGCCTCTTTATTAAAAATTGCCCTATGAAAAATTGCATCTTCCTTAAAAACTGCCTTAAAAAATGAACTGTATTCAAAAAAAATTGCCTTAGAAAAATCTGCCTTGTTATAGAAAGTTACTTCATGAAAACATGTTCTTCGACTAAAGCGTGCCCTAATAAACTCTGCGTTCCCCTTAAATTCAGCTTCTTTAAAAATTGTGTCTCCGCTAAACTTTGTCCAAGAAAAATCATTGATACCACTTTTTACAACTTTTTTTATCTCTTGACAAACTTTTTCAGGCAAAATAATTCTATCTTGCTTATAAGCGTATTTCCAACTACATTTTTCCTCATACTCAAACTTATAATCTTTCTCAACCAGCCCAAGTTCCTTACAAACTCTTTCTATCTCTTTATGATTCTCTTCCTTATCTTTTTCCTCTGGATAAAAAACTTCCCTAACTTTCACATCTTCCATAATCTTCCCTCCCAAAACTTTCTCACAGCAAAAATATTATACTACACTTGTCTTTAAACTTCTACCAAAAAATATCCAGCCAAATATTTTCTCATGGTCTCAAAAAGAACAATCGACAAAAGTTTTCACGTTGTTCCCAACGAGACCACACTTTTCATGCTAAACTAAGGTTTAGATTTATACAAAAAAAATATAAGCGGAGGTTTCCACATGAAAGAAATATTTGACGAGA
>JBOFDW010000014.1:0-3638 GCA_051647385.1 Fusobacteriaceae bacterium | reverse complement strand
CCATTGACTCAACAACACTTTTGTACGCTTCAAACTGTTCGTCCTCTGTTGGGAATCTATCATTGTTCATAAATAAAAATTCTGTCCTATAAAGTCCTATTCCTTCTCCACCATTTCTAAGAACACCTGCAACATCTTTTGGGTCTCCTATATTTGCCCAAGCTCCAACTTTTATTCCATCTTTTGAAATAGCTTCTGAATTTTTTAATTTTTTTAGGAGCTCAATCTCATCAAAATATTTAGACCTTTTTTCATGAAAAGCTTTTTTCTGTTCAACTGTTGGTTCAGAAATAACTTCACCTCTTATAGCATCAACAATAA
This sequence comes from Fusobacteriaceae bacterium, assembly GCA_051647385.1. Taxonomy (GTDB): domain Bacteria; phylum Fusobacteriota; class Fusobacteriia; order Fusobacteriales; family Fusobacteriaceae; genus JAGNZR01. Next base: position 3,317 of record JBOFDW010000014.1, on the reverse strand, counting down.
TTTCATCCCCATCTTTTAATACAGAGCAAACGTTTCCAGTACCAACAACAGCTGGCAGTTCTAAAGAACGAGCCATTATAGACGAGTGTGCAGTTTTTCCTCCTATTTCTGTGACAAAAGCCAAAACATTTATTAGGTCAAGTTGTGCGGTGTCGGAAGGGGTCAAATCTTTTGCTACAACAACAGTATCTTTTGGTAAAGATGATAGGTCAACTATTGGCATTCCTAAAATATTATATAGCCATCTTTTTTGAATATCCTGCAAGTCTGTTGCTCTTTCTCTTAAATATTCATCTTCTAAATTTGTGAGCATCTCGCAATATCCTGCAATACCTTGACTAAGAGCATTTTCAGCAGATATTTCTTCTTCCTCAATAAGCTCTATAACTTCATCAAACAAATCTTCATCTTCAAGTAAAGTTATGTGGCCGTCAAAAATAGTGGCTTTGTCTTCTCCCAATTTTTTTGCAGTCTTGTCTCTTACAACAAGTAACTGTTCTTTGGTTTTGTCACGAGCTTTCAAAAGTTTATCTTTTTCTTTTTCTACATTAGAAACTTTTATTTTATTAATTTTAATTTCCTTTTCTGTGTAAAGAAAAACTTTTCCTATTGCAATCCCTGGAGAAGCTGCTATTCCTTTTATGGTTTTCTGCATTATTTCACTTCCTTTGACTTTGATTCTAAGATTCTTTTTTCATTTTATTTTGAATTTTTTCTATATTTTTATTAATATTAAATTTTTCAAATAATTTTTTCAGACTATAAAACTATCTCTTTGAAAAAAAAGAGGGCAACTTACCCTCTAATATCATTAATCTTTTAGATTCTCCAAAAGATTTGCCAATTTTTCAACCGCTTCATTTTCATCAGAACCTTCTGCATGAACGGTAATTTTACTTCCTTTTTTTATCCCAAGAGACAAAAGTTTTAAAAGAGATGTTCCTTTTACTCTTCTTCCATCTTCACTTTCAATCTCAATTGCTGATTGGAAAGTCTTAGCAAGGGAAACAAACTCATTTCCTGGTCTGGTATGAAGTCCTGTTTCATTTTTAATTTCTGCAACTTTGCTTGCCATTGTATCCCCCTTAAAGTTTTGTTACGGTACTAGCCAAATATATTCTACACAATTTAAAACTAACTGTCAATAATTTTATTTTTTGACAAGTTTTTGCTCAATAAAAATTTATAGACAAAAAAATATTTTGATAGAATTTGATGACATAATCACGAAAATATTTTTTGCTAAATAAATATTTTTAAAATTTTTTACTATTGTTTAAAAATTTTATTTAATAATTTTTTTAGCCTTTAATTTTATGTTTCCCTTGAAAAGTTTTTGCACAGATGTTAGAATGTTAAAACAATAGTTCACAAAGTTCAGGAGGGTTTTTTATGAAAAAAGATTGGGAAAAAGGTATTGCAAAAATTTTGATTAGCGAAGATCAGATTAAAAAGAGAGTAAAAGAACTTGGCGAACAAATTACAAGAGAGTATAAATCTCGTAATGAGGAACTTGTTGTTATATGTTTATTAAAAGGGTCAATTCTGTTTATGTCAGATTTGATTCGTGAAATAAAAATTCCTCTAGTAATCGATTTTATGGGGACGAGCAGTTATGGCAATGAATTTCAAGCTATCACAGAGGTTAAAATAACAAAAGAACTTGACGAGCAAATTTCAGGGAAAGATGTCTTGATTGTTGAGGACATTATTGACACTGGACGAACTCTCACAAAAATCAAAGAAATTCTTTCTACAAGAGAGCCAAAAAGTATAAAAATTTGTAGCTTACTGGACAAACCGAGCAGACGTGAAGTTAAAATGAAAGGCGATTATATTGGATTTGAAATTGAAGATGTTTTTGTCCTTGGATATGGACTTGACTTCAAACAAGAATATAGAAACATCCCTTATGTGGCAGTTATGGGAAAAGATTTTTAAATATTGCTATAACTATACAAAATATGAGAGAGGGTAAAAGATATGAAGAAAGAATTGGGCGCTGGAACAATAAAAATTTTGGTAGATGAACATGATATAAAAAATAAAGTTATAGAACTCGGTCGACAGATTACTGAGGACTATAAAAATCTTTATGAAGATTTAATAGTGGTTTGTTTATTACGTGGAGCGGCAGTTTTTATGTCTGATCTTGTACGTGAAATAAAATTACCGCTTAAGATTGACTTTATGGTTACAAGTAGTTATGGCACAGGGTCTGTCTCAACAGAAGTCAAAATAAAGAAAGAACTAGATGAAAATATTGCTGGCAAGCACGTCTTGATAGTTGAAGATATTGTTGACACTGGGAAAACACTTCATAAAATTGTAGATATTTTAAAAACACGTGGTCCAAAGAGCATAAAAATTTGTACGCTTTTAGATAAACCTGAGCGACGTGAAGTTCAAGTTTCTGTTGATTATGTAGGTTTCAAAATTCCTGATGAATTTGTGGTAGGCTTTGGACTAGATTATAATCAAGAGAACAGAAATTTGCCGTCCGTTCATGTTGTTGGGACAAAATAATATGAGTGATTTTAGACACAAGAAAAAGTTCGGTCAAAATTTTTTAACTAACCAAAAAGACATCCTTGATAAAATTATAAAAGCATCATGTGTTTCGTCTGAAGATATAATAATCGAGATAGGACCCGGAGAAGGTGCACTAACAAATCTTTTGTTGGAACGTGCAAAGAAAGTTTTTTGCTTTGAGATAGATGCTGACCTTGAGAAAATATTGCTTGAAAAATTTGGACAAAATCCAAAGTTTACACTTATAATGGGTGATATTCTTGAAGTTGACTTAGAAAAACTTTTTGATGAAGAAAACATCAAGGAAAAATCTATAAAGGTGGTTGCAAATATTCCTTATTATATTACATCACCAATTATAAATAAATTAATTAATAGTCGTGGAAAAATTAGAGAAATTTTTGTGATGGTGCAAAAAGAAGTCGCTGAAAGAATTTGTTCAAAGTCTGGAAAAGAAAGAAGCGTATTGACTTTAGCCGTTGAATTTTTTGGTGTGGCAGAATATCTTTTCACAATACAAAAAGATTTTTTTACTCCTGTGCCAAAAGTTGACTCAGCTTTTATTTCGATAAAACTTTCTAATAATTTTGAGCATGAAATTAATGAAGAACTTTTTTTCAAATATGTGAAGCTAGCTTTTGCCAATAAGAGAAAAAATATTTTGAACAACTTGATGGCTCTAGGTTATCCAAAAGACGAGCTCAAAATAAAAATTAATTCTTTAAGTATATCTGAAAATGAGAGAGCAGAAAATATTTCTATAAGCAAATTTATTGAGCTAGCAA
>JBOFDW010000013.1:0-3362 GCA_051647385.1 Fusobacteriaceae bacterium | reverse complement strand
GGAATATCAACGATAAGAAGAATGTCAGGACGTTTCTCTCTAACTTTTCTTATTCCCTCAAGCGTTCCAGGAAGTCCTTCACCAATAATTATTGCCTTCATTTTTGGATCGTTTGCAAGAGCTGATATTTGAGAAATAGACGTTTCAGTTTCTTGCATGAAGTTATCTGGAAAACTTACGTGAGTAATTATCCCACCCTTAGCGGAACTTCCATAAACTTTTGTCAAATACTCAGCAGACCTCAAAGTATCTTCACCTTGTGAAACTGTTGTTGTTACTATTCCAATGTGGTAAGTTGGTGCTGCAGAAAATCCAACCATTGAAAAAAGTGTAAACATTGCTACTACAAAATATTTTTTCATGTAACCCTCCTTAAAATTGTTAAAAAATTTTCACAAAACTATTTTCTAAAAATATAGTTATCAAATTATATTATTTTTTCTCCGCTCTGTCAAATATTTAATTTTATTTTTTGGTCATAAGTTTTTTATCACCAAAATAAAAGTTCAATAAAAATATTTGAGAAGTTTTTTCTATGCAAAATTTGCACTGGAATTTTTTGCTCTCAAAAACATTTCAGGAGCCGTTCCCTCACCTAACCTCTTTCTCCTGTAACCGCCAAAAGGACTCTGTCCTTTTGAATCCTGTAAAAATATCTGCATGACAAATTTTTAGAGAAGAAGTTTGAAGGCGAGCGTTAAGCCTTCAAGAAAGTTTTCGTAGAAAAACTTTTTGCTCTCAATAAAAATATTAGCCAAAAATAATTGACCCCTAAATAAATCATCTAAAAAATTTGTTCTCTCATAGCTTGTCCGAGTATGTTCAACAAAAAATATTCCCTGAAATTCAGCATAAGACTTTGGGCAAGACTTTTATTTCTAACTCAGCCTAAGTTTTTTAGAGAACAAATATTTTAACGAGGAATATTTTGCATGTTACAAGTTCTTAGTCTAACTCTAAGACTTTATAATCAGTGATGACACGTACTGTAATTTTGAAATCTTTGAAAGTTCCCGATGTACAGCCATCAAATATTTATAAGTTATTTCTAATGAGTAAATACCAGACACATAAAAATTATAGGGTGCATTTTTATTCAAAATATTTTGAGAGATAACTTTTTAGTCTTTTATTTTACTGGTAATTTTGCACGTAAAATTTCCAAGAAAATATTTCAGTTAGATATTTTGAAAAACTTCTTTATCTTACTGATATTTTTTTAAGTAGAGACAAATATTTGTTATCGTTTTTATTTCTTGTAATTTTTTTGTTATCGATTTTGTTATCATTTTTTACCTTATGATTATTATGTTGTTATCATTGTCATCACTTTTTTAGTGTATAGACCTCCCACATTTTTTCTGGTGCAAAATATTTTTAGTCTAAATTTTTTTTAGGGGGTATATGATTTGAAAAAAATGGCAAAACTAATCACAAATCATAAGGCATGGTCTCTAGGTGCGATAACAAAAAAATAACAAGCGATGACATTCATAAAAAATGCAATCTGAAAATTTTTGCTCGAATATTTTCAAGAGCAAAGTTAACTAAAAATATTTTTAAATTAAAATTTATAGTACAAAAAAATATTTGCAAAATTACTTTATAAACTAAACATATAAAAAATTTATCTTTGTCATTTCTTTTACTAGGTATATTTAAAAATAAATTTGCAGTAAAAAAAAAATCATGCTAAAATGTTCTGTAAGGTTTTTAAAAAAATTATTTAGGGATTCTGAAAAATATTAGTTGGTTAATATTTTTGCAGAATGTATTTTATTTAAGGAGGAAAATTTATATGGTGAAAAAATATTTTAATTTTAAAATATTGATAGGAATCACTTCGCTAGCATTATTTTTTGCTTGTGAAAAAGAAAACGTGGGGAAAAATGATGGCAACATAGTTATTGGCAAAGATCAGTTTGGAGCTACAACTAAAGATGGAATGTCTACTGTTATGAATGGTGCTTATACTACACTTGAAATAAATGGTGGCACTGGACTTTATGCAGGTGGAAAAGGTAACAAAGTAATAAACTATGGAAAAATAGTTGTTAATTCTGGTTACGGAATTTTAGTTGGAAGCCAAGCAGTTGGAAACAATTATGGTGAAATAAATGTTAACTCTGGAATTGGTATGGCGAGTAAAAAAGAAGTTAAAGATGAAATTAATTCTTCATATTCTTATGCACGAGTTCAAAATTTTGGAACTATAAATGTTTCAGGTGGGATTGGAATGTCTGCAATATCACTTGCTCATGCTCTTAATTACGGAACAATCAATGTTAATGGCTCATCTGGAATTGGAATGAATGCAGTTGGTACAAACTCATTGTCTGTAAATCATGGAACAATAAATCTCAACTCAGATTTTGGAGTTGGAATGGCAAGTGCTGACGGTGGAAATATAATAAATTATGGAATAATAAATGCAAATGGGGAAGCTACAATAGCGATGTCAGTTGGATACGGAAGTACCTTTGAAAATAAAGGGATAATTTATCTTAATGGAAATAATTCCATTGGAATATTTTCTAGAGGAGCAGTTACTAATTCAGGATCGATTTATGTTAGAGAAGGAGCAAAAGGAACTTACTACACCGCTGAGGGAGCAGTAATAACTCAAAGTGGTGCTGACGAATCATCAAACTTAGCTGGTGGAAAAATAAACGCCTTCGACTTGACAGGTATGTTAGCTACTACCGATGCTGGAGCAATAGTAAGCAACTATGGAGAAATTTCTGTGAGCTGGGGAACTGGTATGAGAGCAGAATATTCAAGTCTAGCTTATAATAAAAATGGAGGATTAATTTCTGTAAGAGACAATGGTTTTGGAATGGTTGCAAGTGGAACTATAGTTTATGATGAGGTTAGTGGAGTATATACAACAACAATCGCAACAGCAAAAAATTATGGTACCATTACTTTAAGTGGAAATATGGGAACTGCTATGGCAGCTCTAAAATATGGTATTGTTCAAAACTATGGAACAATATATCTTAATGGTGATGGAAACGTTGGGATGATTGCAGTTGGACCTGAAACAAAATTAGAAAATAATGGAACGATAAATCTTAGGGGCAAAAATGGAATTGCTTTAATGATTTCTGGTGGGGGTCAAATTGTAAATTATGGTGCAATTATAGGTTTCGGTACAAGTGGAAATATTGGAAGCATTTATAATACTGCAATATTATCTGCTACTGATTCAAATATAACCAATGACGGATATATAAATGTTGGATTAACAGGTCTCACTGCAATTTCTGTTTCTGGTGCAACATCAACTGCAACAAACAAAGGAAAAATATTTATCTATGAAGGTAAAGGGATAGAATCATCAGGCGGAGCTACTATCATAA
>JBOFDW010000012.1:0-25085 GCA_051647385.1 Fusobacteriaceae bacterium | reverse complement strand
TGCTATAAAACTTCCTCTCATGAAAATTAAGAAGTAGCTTTGTTTGCTAAAAAACGGCTCGTTTTTTTCACGAGGCTTATGGTTCATGATACCTTTTTCTATTGGCTCAACTCCAAGTGCAATTGCTGGTAATGAGTCATTTATAAGATTGATAAATAAAAGTTGCAATGCAGTGAAAGGTGCGCGCCATCCTGCGAAAAGTGCAAATAATATTGCTAATATTGCCCCTAAATTTCCTACGAATAAATATGTAACCGCTTTTTTTATATTGCTATAAATCATCCGACCAGTTTCTATTGCATGGACTATTGAGGCAAAATTGTCATCAGTCAAAATCATAGCAGCAGCATCTTTCGAAACGTCAGTTCCTGTTCCCATAGCAATTCCTATATTGGCTTGCTTAAGAGCCGGGGCATCATTTACTCCATCACCTGTCATGGCAGTTATCTTGTCTTTTTTCTGCCAAGCTTTTACTATTCTAATTTTATTCTCTGGTGAAACTCTTGCATAGACACTTATTCTCTCAAGAATTCTACCCAACTCTTCTTCTGATAGAGCGTCAAGTTCAGCACCAGTGAAGGCAAGTTCTCCATCTTCCATAATTCCAATATTTTTTGCAATGGCAACAGCGGTAGTTTTATGGTCACCTGTTATCATGATAGTTTTTATACCAGCATTTTTAGCTTCATTCACCGCTGCAAAAACTTGCTCACGTGGCGGATCAATCATGGCAACTAAACCAATAAGTGTGAGTTCGTTCTCATCATCAGTCGTAGGTATAAATTCTTTTCCGTTATTAATTTTTTTGCAGGCAAGAGCCAATACCCTAAGAGCCTTCTCTGAAAATTCCTCGTTCTTTTTTTTGTAGGCATCCAAAACTTTTGAGTCTAGCCCAACACATCTGCTCAAAATAACATCTGGAGCACCTTTTACAAACATTATTGTCTCATTATTTATGTTGTGAACCGTAGACATAATTTTTCTGTCAGAATCAAATGGTAACTCGCCTATTCGCCCGAAATCTCTCCGAACTTTATCAACATCAAAATTATTTTTCAGTGCAAAATTAACTAGGGCAATCTCTGTTGGGTCGCCAATTTCTTTTTTGTCCTTCGTTATGTGCGAGTCATTAACAAGGGTCAAAGCCAACATAAAATATTCTGTATGAGTTTTTTCGCCGTACAAATATGTATCAACTACCGTCATTTTATTTTGTGTAAGAGTACCAGTTTTATCAGTACAAATTATTGATGTGGAACCTAAAGTTTCAACTGCTGGAAGTTTTCTAATAATAGCATGTTTCTTTGCCATGAGATTTGTTCCAGTTGAAAGAACTATTGTTACAATAGAAGAAAGTGCTTCTGGTATTGCAGCCACCGCAACAGCCACCGAAAACATAAATGCTTCTAAAACTACTTCCCAGATATTAGGATTTTTTGTGACAAAATAATTCTTACCAAGCAATATAAAAAATATAAGAAAGCATATCCCGATAATTCCAAAGCCAAGCTTCTTCGTAAATTTCTCCAAATTTGCTTGTAAAGGAGTTTCAGTTTTTTCCGTGTTCTCAAGTAGCTCAGCAATTTTACCTATCTCAGTTTCCATTCCAATAGCTGTTACTATAAAAATTCCACGTCCATAAACTACAATAGTTCCAGAGAACACCATATTTTTTCTGTTGCCAAGAGGCGTATTGTCTTCATTTATTATTTCACAGTTTTTAAGGATAGGTTCGGACTCACCTGTCAAAATCCCCTCCATAACTTTTAGTGTCCCTACTTCTAAAAGTCTACCGTCAGCTGGAATATAATCTCCTGACTCAAGTATTACAACATCGCCAAGCATAAGCTCACGTGCAGGTATCACAACTTTGTGTCCGTCTCGTACAACTTTTGCATTTGGTGCTGAAAGTTTTTTCAAGGCATTTAACGAGCTTTCTGCCTTTTTGGTTTGCACAACACTTAATATGGAATTCAAAATCAGCACCACAAAAATTATTGTGGAGTCAACAAAATGACCAGTTGCTATTTGTACAGTCGCTGCTATCAGCAAAATTATTACTAGGGGATCTTTGAAAGTCTCCAAAAATAATTGCAGTGTAGTAATTTTATTCTTATCTTTCAGCTCGTTATATCCAAATTTTTCTCTCAGCGATAAAATTTCTTCACTTTTTAGTCCCTTCAAACTGCTCCCAAATTCTTCAAATATTTCTTCTTTAGATTTTTTATAATACACAAAATTCACTCCTCATAATTTTTCTGCTAATATTTTTTTTAATTTTCTTCTAATAATTTTTAAGCTCTTTTATTCCATCCACAAAAAGTTTCCACATTTTTTGAGTAGAAGAAATACTTAGTCGCTCTTCTGGAGTATGAGCACCGTGATTCACTGGACCAAAAGCAACAATATCTATATTGGGAATTTTCTCAGATATAATTCCACACTCAAGCCCAGCATGCACAGCTTCTATCTTCATTTTTTCTCCGAATAATTTTTCATGCACTGCAGAAAAGACATCTCGTAATTTTGACTCAGGCTTATATTCCCAAGCTGGATAATGTGATGAGTCAGAAAATTTTACGCCCAAAACTTTTGCTAGATTTCTAAGCTGGTCTATAATCTCAAATTTTCTAGTTAGAACTGAGCCTCTTATTGCACTTCTAAGCACAACAGATTTTTCTTTTTGCTCAACAACTCCCAGATTCAGAGAACTTTCCACCAGATTATTTATCTCTTTACTCCATGTATTTATCCCGTTTGGATGAAGAATTATAGCGTCAATTATTTTGTCAGTGGATTCATCGTCCATAACTTTTTTGTTAGCTAGTATTTTAGACTCTTTCTTGATGCAAATATTTGGATCTGAAATTCTAAACTCATCCTTATATGTTGTTTCTGTTTTAGCGATAATCTTATCTAATTTTTTTTGAATATTTTCTTGTGTCTCATCATTTTTTTGCTCGAAAATTAAAACTGCCTCAGCCTCTCTTGGTATTGCATTATCTTTCGCTCCACCAAATATTTCACAAATATTAAACTTGAGCTCTTTTCTTATTTCGTTCAATAATCTACCCAAAAGTTTGTTAGAATTTCCACGTTGGTCATGAATATTTGCTCCAGAGTGTCCACCTTGCAGCCCTCTTATTTGAATAACTGTAGCAGAACTTTCTTGTGTAGAAATATATTTCACGGGAATTTCCATTTCACCACGAGCCCCGCCAGCACAACTCACGTACATATTTTCTTCTGCATCCAAATTTATCATTATTTTTCCTGACAAAAGTTTTCCATCAAGTCCAGCTGCTCCAGACATTCCTGCCTCTTCATCAGCAGTAATTAATACCTCTAAGTTTGGATGTGGAATATCTGAGTCCAGCAAAGCCAATGCAAAAGCTACCGCTATTCCGTTATCTGCCCCCAAAGTTGTCCCAGCCCCTTTTATATAGTCTCCTTCAATACGAAGTTTTATTCCTTCCTTAGAAAAATCGTGTTCATTTCCTTGATTTTTTTCACACACCATGTCCATGTGCCCTTGAATAATTACTGTTGGTGCATTTTCATATCCAGAGGTTGCTGGTTTTTTTATTATTACGTTTAAATTTTTATCTTGAATCACCTCAAGATTTTTGCTCTTGGCAAAGTTCACGAGCCAATCACTTATTTGTTTTTCTTTCTTAGATTCCCTAGGTATTCCACTTATATCCTCAAAATATTTCATCACGTTTTTTGGCTCAATATTTTCAAGTACTCTCATTATTTATCACTCCGTTTTATTTTTTCTCAAAAATTTTTCATAATAATTTTTTACTCATAATAAAAAGTATATCAAAAATCTAATACTCTTTCAACTTATTTCAAATTTATTTATCCAAAATTTTTTCTCTAAATATTTTTCGTAAAAACTTTTTTCAGTGTGATATAATATTAAAAGTTATACACAAAACTTTTAAGGGGATTAAATCATGAAAAAAATAATTTGGAATATTTTAACGATAATCTTATTTATATTTTTGACAAGAGTCAATACTTTTGCTATGGATAAAGCAAAAAAATCAGATGAGTCCAAGGTAGCGATAGAAAAATCAGACCAGACAGACAAGTGGTCAATATTTGGGATTGGAATTTGGGAAGAGAATCAAATACCAAATTATCCTAGAAATATTTATGGCTTCCAACTAGGGATTTACAATAAGGCTATCAATACATTTGGATTTCAAACAGGTCTACTGGCAAACTCTTCTGATAAACTTGCTGGCTTTCAAGTTTCTCTACTAGCAAATTTTTCTGGCACAGCATTTATCGACCCAAATTCTTTTCGCCTTGGGAACAAAGTTTACGGAATTCAAGTCACTGGATTTTACAATATTGCTAACACTGAAACTTATGGAGCACAATTTTCTGGATTAATTAATTATTCAAAAGAACTTTATGGGTTACAATTTAGTCTCTTTGGAAATTATGTAGATGAAAATTCCTACGGAATTCAAAGTATTGGTATCTTTAATATTGTTGGAAAAAATTTCTTTGGTACTCAAGTTTCACTTGGACTAAATTACACAAGTGCCAGTTCATATGGCATTCAACTGGCTGGTCTTATGAACATGTCTAGCAAAAATGCTTATGGTATCCAATTTTCAAGTCTTGGAAACGGAGCTGGAAATTTATATGGTATCCAACTTACAGGTATTTGGAATGGAACAGGAACTTTATACGGTGTCCAAATTGCTGGTCTGGCTAACATGGCAAAGATTGTTAACGGAGTCCAGCTTGCTCTCATCTCAAATTCTGCTGAAGAAGTTAATGGACTTCAAATTGGAATTTATAATAGCACTAAAAAACTTCGTGGGCTTCAACTGGGTCTCATAAACAACGCTGACAACAGCCCTATCGCCAAATATTTTCCATTATTTAATCTAGGCTATACTTTTTAGCCTTACATTCACAAATTTTTCTTCTTGAAAATATTTGGGTAAAAACTTTTATCCCCAATTTTTTTAGCTGTAAGGTTTTTTAAATTTTGTAAGATTCTTGTAATGAGAGCAAAGCCTTATGGTTTATGTGTTGTAAGGTTTTTTGCCGTTTTTTCATTTCATATACCCCCTAAAAAAAAATTTCCACTAAAAAATATATCATAAAAAAAATAATGCAGGAGGACTACCCTATATTTTTTCTCTTACAATCTTACAAATGAGTAATACCAAGGGAAAAAAATCTTACAAAACCCTTACAAAGTTCTTACAAAAAAAATAAAAACCTTACAAAAATTTATCTGACTCAATAAAAATAACAGTAAAAGAAAGAAGTTTTAACGAATATCTATCAAAAATTTCTCTCAAAGATTTCTGAAAAGTTTTAGAGCTGAAAATTTCCAATATAAATATATATTTTTTAGTTTTAATAAAAAATATTTTCAGTAAAAACGCGAGCTATAATTTTTATGACGCGAATATTTACTTGTGTGTAAGAATCTTAGAATATTTTATGGCTGTAACTTCATGAATCCGCGTAGCATAAATATTATGTCTATTATAAAACTGTGTTGGCAAGTATTAATTATAAATTTTTACTCTATACTACGCCAAATTATTATATCTAAAATATTTTTTATCATATAAACTTAGTCTGAACGAGAAAAAAAATTGAACCTAAAGTTCTTGTGTGCAATTATTTTAGTTTATTGCAAAGTTTGAGTTATTTTTAGCTGTAAATAACTAGTGAAATTTCTTTTTCAACTCTGCATAAAATATTTGGATTTTTTAAATTCTCGCAAATTTATAGTTCAACCTTTTTATTTTTGAATAGCCTTGCTAGTATGACTTTACTCTTAAGTTCACTCCTGAAAGCTCAGCCTCGCCCGAAATACTTTTGCTAGAATAAATTTTTAACTCTTCAAGTCTGGAGTTCATACCTTATTTATTCGAAATATATTTGCATATACATGTCTAAGCCCGAAAAATATGTCATAAAAATTTTGATAAAATTTTTTTATTGGCTAAAATCCTGCACTCAAATTTTAAAAGTTTTGATATCTTGTAGCAACCTCGGAAAATACCCATGCTGAAATTTTTTATTGAGATTTACACAAAATTTATGGTATACTAAAAAGGAGTTTTTAAAAATCTTAAGGAGACGGTCAAAATGATATTAGGGCTTACAGGCGGTATTGGGACTGGCAAATCTTCTGTTTCAAGAATATTTTCCGAACTTGGAGCTCAAGTTGTGGACGCAGATAAAATGTCGCAAGAAATCTTTCAATCAGAATGTAGCGACGAAATTTATAAAATATTTGGCACTCTTGATAGAGCAATTATTAAGGAGAAAGTTTTTAATGACCCTTTATTGTTGCAAAAAATAAATGAGATAATTCACCCTCGAGTCATTGCTCGACTAACAAAAATCAAAAATGAAAACGATAAAATTCCAAGCAAAATAGTTGTGTTTGATATCCCACTTTTATTTGAGGCTAAGCTCGAATATTTGTGCGATGAAATTTTATCAATTATTTGCGCCAGAGAAAATCAGATAGAACGAGTGATGAAGCGAAACAAAATGTTTGCACCACTTGTAGAAAAAATTATAGATGCACAGGCAAAAAACGGAGACAGAATTATTGGCTCAGATCACGTCATAGAAAATAACGGAACAATTATTGAACTCAGAGAAAAAGTATCAAATTTGTATAAGGACATTAAATCACGATGGATAGCAAATTAAAGATTGTTGCTCCTGCTGGAGATATGGAAAAGTTTTTTGCAGCAGTGTCAGCTGGTGCTGATGAAGTTTACATGGGAATAAAAGGTTTTGGAGCAAGACGTTCGGCTACAAATTTTACCATATCAGAATATAAAGAGGCTCTTGATTTTGCTCATCTTCGTGGCGTGAAAATTTTCTTGACTCTAAACACTGTTATGATGGATGAGGAAATCGAGGCACTATATCATAATATCAACGAACTTTATATGGCTGGTGTCGATGGAATTATTGTTCAAGACCTTGGAATGTTTCACTATCTTAAGGCGAATTTTCCAGATGTGGAAATTCATGCAAGCACACAGATGACTGTTACCAATCATGTTGAAGCTGAATATCTTTTTAAGCTTGGGTTCAAGCGAATTGTTTTGGCTCGGGAGCTTTCTTTACAGGAGATAAAAAGTATACGTGAAAAAACTAGTGGCGAACTTGAAGTCTTTGTATCAGGTGCACTATGTGTTTGTTATTCTGGAAAATGTTATATGAGCAGTTTTATTGGAGCTAGAAGTGGAAACAGAGGAATGTGTGCCCAACCTTGCAGGAAAATTTATAACATAGATGGTGAGCAAAAATATTTATTAAGTCCAAAAGACCAGCTTGCAGGTCAAGCTGAAATAGACGAGCTAAAAAATATTGGAGTTACTGCTGTTAAAATAGAAGGTAGAATGAAAGATTCTGCTTATGTTTTTGAGTTAACTAAATATTTTAAAGAGCTTATAAATAATGATAAAACTTTAGGAGAAAATTCCAGAACAAAATCTCGCATAGAAAATATTTTTAATAGAGGTTACAGCAAAGGCTATTTTTATGACGAGCATGATAAACTTATCAATCAGGATTACTCATTTAATTTGGGCAAAAAACTTGGTGATATAAATGGTCTTGAGCTTAAACTTCTGGATGATATTATGTTGGGGGACGGTATTTCTTATCTGTCTCAAAGTTATGAAAAACTTGGCGGTACATATATAAATAAAATATTTATAAAAAATAATAATATTCTGGAGAATAAAATTCGTGAAGCAAAAGCTGGCGACACAATATTTTTGTATAATTTGCCTGAAGGCACAAAGTTTATCTATAAATCTTACTCAAAAAAAGTTGCAGACGAAATAGAATCTCAGAAGAAAATTTCTGAGAAGAAAATATTTATACACGCAAAGTTTTTTGGAAAATTTAACGAGCCACCAAAACTTATTTTTGAGTATAAAAATCTTCGTGATAAATTATTAGCCGTTGAAATTTGCGGTGAAGAAAAAATTAGTGAGGCAAAAAACAATCCAACTTCACGTGAACAAATCTACGAAAAAATATCTGAGCTTGGGGACACAACTTTTGAGCTCGAAAATATTCAAGATATAAAAATCAGCGAGAATATTTTTGTGCCTATGTCCACTCTAAAAAATTTGAAGAGAGAACTTTCTAAAAAACTTTCTGAGCAAATAATTTTGAGCTACAAAAGAAATTCCAGTGAAATTCTAGATGAAAATATTAGCGAAAATAATAATCTTGAAGAAAATAATGAGCTAATAATTTCTGCCATAGTGAAGGAAGAGTGGCAAAAAGATTTGGTGCATGAGCTCGGAATCGATAAAGTTTATCTGACAAAAAATCAGCATGAAGTTGTTAAAGAATCTAAAATTCATCAAGAACAAAAAAACACAGAAAATTATAGAGACAAAAATTTAGTCTATAATTTTTTTGAGTTGGAGCAGAACCAAAACAGCGACTTAACTTTGCACTGGAATTTTAATGTTACCAACAAATATGCACTGGCAGAATATTCTCGAAACGAAAAAATCGAGACCATAATACTTTCCCCTGAGCTTAGCTTTGATAAAATAAAAAACTTAGGAAATTATTCTCGCGTAAAAAAAGCACTCTTAATTTATTCTAAGCCAAAAGTTATGTACATAGAAGCACCTCTCGTGAAAAAAAGTTCAGATATTCTAAGCATTCAAAACGATAACGGAGACGATTTTGAAATAAAAATTAATGAGCTTGGTTCAACTGAAATATTTTTAACAAAGCCTTTGGACATAACTCAGAGCTTGGATGAGATAAAAAAACTCGGGGTAATTTCAGAGGTCATATTAGAATTTAATAGCGAGACAAAAAATGAAATTCAGAGTATAATAAATAATATTCGAGAAAAAAAGCAAAAAGATTTCAAGTCAACAGTCTACAATTATTGGCGTGGAGTTTATTAAAAAGGGGTGACCAACTTGAAACATCAGACAGTAAAAAATTGGGCAACATGGTTTGGACTTGGTGAGATGAAAAAAGCTCCTGGAACTTTTGGTACTCTGGGAGGAATTCCAGTATTTTTACTCTTCAATTATTTGAAGAAATTTTTCCCGAATTATACCATGTATAACTCGCTCTATTTTATTTTTCTCATGACTTTTTTTATGTTCGCAGTTTATATTGCTGATATTTGTGAGAGAGAAATTTATAAGAAAAAAGATCCGCAAGAAGTTGTAATAGATGAAGTGCTAGGATTTATGGTTACGATGTTTCTTGTTAATCCAGTTGGATTCAAGCAAACTATTATTGCTATAATTTTGGGCTTTGTAATTTTTAGAATATTTGATATTTTTAAACCTGGTCCTATAAATTATTCTCAAAATATTGGGCATGGCGTTGGAGTTGTGCTTGATGATTTTCTGGCTGGAATGATAGGAAATTTTATATTGATAACTATTTGGTCGGGGATATTTAAATGAAAACAATACTAATTATGGTTGGAACAGAACTATTAAATGGTGGGACAGCTGATACCAACAGTCTTTTTATCGCTGAAGAATTAAATAAATATGGAATAGAAATTGAGTCTAAAATTATAGTCCGTGATTTTATGGATGAAATAATTAAGGCTCTGGATTATGCTACAAAAAATAGTAAATTAATAATTATGAGCGGTGGACTTGGACCAACACTTGATGACTTGACTAAGGATGCCATCGCAGAATTTTTAGGCAAAAAACTTATAGTCGACGAACAAGAAGAAACAGAGCTCCGTTTAAAATATGAAACAAACGGGCTTATTTTTCATGATAAATATATTAGAGAGATACAAAAACCAGAAGGAGCAATAAGTTTTGGCAATGAAGTCGGTATGGCTCCAGCAATTTTTGTTGATGGTATAGTTGCATTCCCAGGTGTCCCAATGGAGTTACGACATCTTTTCCCTATATTTATAGACTGGTATTCAAAAGAATTCATGAAGGCTCAAGATTCTATTTATATAAAAGACCTTATTACTGTTGGAATCCCTGAATCAAAACTTGAGGAGAAAGTTAAAAAATTTTTTACTGCTCCAAATATTTACTATGAATTTCTCGTAAAAGATTACGGTATACTTGTGAGAATGCAGTCAAGCATAAACGAAAAAAATGCAGTGGAAAAAATAATGAAAAAACTGTATAATGTTATAGGGGATTTTATTTATGGGGAAGATGACGACCGTATAGAAAATCTATTGGTAGAACTCTTAGAAAGAAAAAATATGAAAATATCTGTGGCTGAGTCTTGTACAGGCGGACTTATCTCTGGAAAAATAATAGGCGTGGCTGGTAGCTCAAAAGTTTTTGAAGAGGGACTGGTTACATATAGCGATGAATCTAAGAAGAAAAGACTTGGTGTAAAAGTTGCTACTCTCAAAAATTTTGGAGCTGTGAGTAAAGAGACTTGCCTTGAAATGCTCAAAGGATTGAAAACTGAGGCTGGAATTTCTGTGACAGGAATTGCAGGTCCAGACGGTGGAACAGAAGACAAGCCAGTTGGGCTTGTTTATATTGGGCTAAGATTTGGAGATGAATATGTTATCACTAAATGCAATTTTATGGGCAACAGAGAAAGAATTAGAGAAAAAGTAGTACTTCGAGCACTTTTTGATTTATACAAAAAAGGAGTGAATCAATATTGAAACTTGAGATAAAATATCTGAACTCGGTCAGATTTATAAAATTATTTATCGCTGCAAGTAGATGGATGTCAAAATATTCTGACGTGTTAAACGACCTGAATGTTTATCCTGTACCTGACGGCGACACTGGGACGAATATGTCCATGACACTTTTTTCTGTTGAGAATGAACTTATCAAATTAAATTATGAACCTACCATGCCTGAGCTTACTGATATCGTATCTGAGGCTATACTTCTTGGTGCACGTGGAAATTCTGGAACAATTTTATCTCAGATTATTCAGGGATTTTTGTTTCATATAAAAGATAAAGAACTAATAACTGTTGACGATGTGGCAGATGCTTTTGTTTCTGCAAAAGATAGAGCCTATGAAGCTGTTACAAATCCTGTTGAAGGAACTATGTTGACAGTTATAAGACGAGTGGCAGAAGAAGCAAAGGCTTACACTGGTCCAAAAGATGACTTCATACTTTTTCTAGTTCACATAAAAAATGTTGCACACACAGCAGTAGAAGAGACTCCGAACCAGCTCAAGAAACTTAAAGAGGCAGGAGTTGTGGACGCAGGTGGAAAAGGAATTTTTTATATGTTGGAAGGTTTTGAAAAATCTGTAACTGACCCTGAGATGCTAAAAGATTTGGAGCGTATAGTAAAATCTCAAGCAAGCAGAAAAGAAAAGCTTGAGACTGGTAGAGCAGCTCTTTACGAAAATATTGACTTCAAATATTGCACAGAATTTGTTATAGAGTCTGGTAATATCTCAATGACAGAACTTAAAAAACAACTTCTTATGCATGGAGATTCTATTGTTTGTGCATCAACAGACAAAAAAATTAAAACACATTTGCACACCAACCGACCTGGAAATGTTCTTGAGCTTGCTTTAAAATATGGAGAACTTAGCAATATAAAAATAGAGAACATGGAAATTCAGCACAGAAATTTGTTGCTAGATATGGAAGAGCGAGAAGAATTTGCTCATAAGACAGAAAAATTTTTATGGAACAAAGAAAAACAAAGTTCAAACTTCCCAGCATATTTTGCCGTTGCAGATAATTTGGAGATGGGAAATTTATTCTTGAGTAATGGGGCGACTCTTGTTCTTATTGGCGGTCAGTCTCAAAATCCTAGTGTGAACGATTTTGAAGAAGGAATAAAAAAACTAGAATCAAATAACATAATTATTTTACCAAATAACAAGAATATAATTTCTGCGGCAAAGTTAGCAGCAAAAAGAACAAGCAAAGATGTTCTTGTACTTGAAACTAAAACTATGCTCGAAGCTAGATATTTTCTAAAAAACAATAATGAAAGATTAGAAGACATAATTTTTCAGAATAACAGAAATTATTCCATCGAGATTACAAAATCTGTGAGAGAAAGTAATTTAGATGACAAAAATATTAGTAAAGATGATTATATAGCTCTTGTAAATGGAAATTTAGTTGAGCACGATAGTGATATTACGAACTTAATAAAAACTATTGAGCAAAAATATATTGGAGATAAAGCTTTAAATGTTTTTGTTGCAATAGGAAAAGGTTCGACAGTAGAAGGAAATTCCGCCATAAGAACAATTAAAACAAAAATAAAATATAAAGAGACAGTTATAGGTCAAGAAAATTATCCATATTATATTTATGTGGAAAATATTGAGCCAAATATTCCTGAAATAGCAGTTGTCACAGATTCTACTTCAGATATTCCAGAAGAACTTGTGAGAGAATTTAAAATAAGCGTTGTCCCACTCAAGATAAAAATTGGAATAGATGATTTTTATAGAGACGGTATTGACATGACCAAAGAAGAATTTTGGGAAAAAATATCCGACGGCAAATCTTTTCCAAAGACTTCTCAGCCATCACCAGCAGAATTCAGAAATATTTATGAGGAACTTTTTGATAAAGGTTACAAGAAAATTATATCTATTCATGTGTCTGGAAAACTTAGCGGTACTCTTCATTCGGCAGGTGTGGCACGTGGTATGCTGGCAGAGCGTGCACAAGATATTTCTATTATCGACTCAAAAACTGTTGCCTTTGCTCTAGGTTTTCAAGCTGTGGAAATTGCTAAACTTGTGAAAGAGAAAAAAGATTTGACTTTTATTATGAATAGACTTGAGACTTTGCAAGCTCACACAAAAATTTATTGTGTGCCAAATAATATTGAATTTTTAATAAGAGGTGGGCGAGTAAGTATGTCCAAAGGTTTTATCGCAAAACTTTTTAATATAAAGCCTATCTTAAAAATAGAGAACGGAGAAATTTCTCCAATAGGAAAAGCGTTTGGAGAAAAAAATGCCATCAAGTTTATTAAGTCAAGAATAAAAAAAGATACTTACAGAAAAGAAGCAATCGCAATAACTGCTTGGGGGGGAACTATGAGCGAATCTTTTTCTTCTGAAAAACTTCGAGACGCAATTATGACACTAAAAAATATTGAGATGCGTGAAAAATATCAAATCGGTTCATCTATTGGGTCTCACTCTGGACCAGTTTATGCTGTTGGGACTGTTCCAAAAATATAGACTATAAAAAGGGGATGAAGATTTGGTGTTAAAAAATCAGCAAGAAAAAGAAGCTAATAAAAATAGCGGTAAAGATAATAAAAAAGAAAAGCTCAAAACTAAAACTGATGCAAATAAAATCCCAACTCATGTGGCAATTATCATGGACGGCAACGGTCGGTGGGCTAAAAAAAGATTCTTGCCAAGAACTTTTGGGCATGCTGAAGGAGCAAAAACTTTGGACAAAATTCTTACCCATGCAGGAAAACTTGGGGTAAAATTTTTGACTGTGTATGCTTTCTCAACAGAAAATTGGAGTAGATCTGACGAAGAAGTTTCTATGCTGATCTCTCTTTTTGAAAAATATATTAAGAATGAAGAAAAAAGGCTTATGGAAAATCAAGTAAGGTTCATGATTTCAGGTAGACGTGTTGGTGTTCCTGAAAGTTTGCTTGACCTTATTGACAGGCTAACTGAAAAAACTCAAAATAATTCTGGCATAACTCTTAATATTGCTTTTAATTATGGTGGACGAGCAGAGCTTGTTGACGCGGTAAATAAAATTTTGGAATCTGGAGCGAAAAAAATTTCAGAAGAAGATTTCTCAAAATATTTGTACAGAAATATTCCAGATCCAGAATTACTTATAAGAACTAGCGGTGAGTTTCGTGTTTCAAATTTTTTGCTCTGGCAAATTGCTTACGCAGAAATTTATATAACAGATACATTGTGGCCAGATTTTAACGAAAAAGATTTTGACAATGCTTTAGAAAACTATTCGAAGAGAGAACGTAGATTTGGAGGAGAGTAAAAAATGTTTAGTAGGATTTTAGTTGGAATTATTTGGATACCTATACTTATTTTTGTTTATAATGGGGCTGGTTTACCACTAGTTTTATTTGCAACAGCAGGGAATGTTGTGGCTCAAATAGAATTTTATGGAATGATTGAGCACTCTAAGAAGCAAACATATAAAGCTACTGGAATAATTATTGGAGCATCTTTACCAGGATTTTTATATTTTAACCAGATTTTAGAATGGGGACTAACTCCATTTGTGATAATCGCTCCATACTTGATGTGCCTTTTAGCATATCGAGTTGTACGTGGAAAAGTTGAGAGAACAACTGAAGCTGTTGGAACAACTATGCTTGGAATATTATATTTCCCAGTGCTATATTCTTATATAGTTTTGATTGGACTTTTGCCTAACGGTGGCAAGTGGGTTTTATCAACTCAAATTCTTGCATGGACTTGCGACATAGCTGCATATTTTGTTGGTATGACTTGTGGCAAAAAAATCTTCAAAAATGGACTTAACAAAATTAGTCCTAAAAAATCCTATGAAGGTGCTATTGGTGGTATGATTGCAACTTGTATTGTGCTGGTAATAATTGGAAAAGCTTTTAAACTTTTTCCAGAGTCAGTTTCTATGCTACATATTATTTTGATGGGAGTTATTTTATCTGTTGTGATGGTTATGGGTGATCTCGTTGAATCTCTTCTAAAAAGAGAGCTTGACATTAAAGACTCTGGTAAATTTCTTGGTGGTCACGGTGGACTGCTCGACAGATTTGATAGCATAATATTTATGATGCCTGTAGTTTATTATTTTGTGAAATATACTCTATAATTTTATGTGTGAAATTAGAGAGTAAAAAAATATATATAAATCTAGCGTCAAATATAGGAGTAAAAAATGAAACATATCACAATACTTGGCTCAACTGGAAGTATTGGAGTAAATGCTCTTGAGGTAATCAGAAGTTCGCCAGATAAATTCAAAGTTGTTGGACTCTCAGGTAACAAAAATTTGATTCTTCTTGAAAGTCAGATAAGAGAGTTTAACCCAAAATATGTTGCAGTTGGCTCAGAAGATAGCTATAAAATTTTTAAAAATAAATTTCCTAATGTTGAAATTTTGGTCGGAGATGAAGGCTTAAAAAATCTTGGGGCTCTTGATGAGTCTGATATTTTGTTAACCGCTGTTAGTGGTGCAATAGGAATTGACGCAACAATTGAAAGTATCAAAAAAGGAAAGAGAATTGCTCTTGCCAATAAAGAGACCATGGTTGCAGCTGGTGATTATATAAATGAATTGCTAAAGAAAAATCCTGACGCACATATAATTCCAGTGGACAGTGAGCACTCAGCAATTTTCCAATCTATGTTGGGAGGTAAAAGAGATGAAGTTTCTAAGCTAATAATAACTGCTAGTGGTGGAACTTTTCGTGGAAAAACTAGTAAAGAACTTGAGAACGTAAAAGTTGAGGAGGCACTTAAACACCCCAACTGGTCAATGGGCAGAAAAATTACCATAGATTCATCTACTCTTGTGAATAAAGGGCTTGAAGTTATTGAGGCTCATCAACTTTTTGGTATAAATTATGATGATATCCAAGTTGTTGTTCATCCCCAAAGCATAATTCATTCCATGGTTGAGTTCAAAGATACGAGCATAATTGCCCAGCTAGGAATTCCAGACATGAAACTTCCGATACAGTTTTCATTTACTTATCCAGAAAGATTTTCTAATAAGATTTTGGAGCGGTTGGATTTCAAAAAATTATCTAGCTTGACTTTTTTAGAACCAGATCACGAAACTTTCAGAGGAATTAAGCTGGCTTTTTCTGCTGGAAAAATTGGTGGAACTATGCCAACAGTTTTAAATGCCGCCAATGAATGTGCCGTAGATTTATTTTTAAACGGCAAAATAAAGTTCTTGGAAATTTATAATATATTAGAAGATGCTATGGATAATCACAAGTCTGAAAAAATAACAGATATTAATATGATAAAATTAGCAGACAAAATTACTCGAGAAAAAATTTACAAAAAATATATCTAATTTTTAGAAAGGAATTTTCACAATGAAAAGAGGAAGACCAAAACAAGGAAGAGGAAAGATAATTGTCGTTGAAGGTACCGATGCGAGTGGAAAGCAAACTCAGAGTGATTTGCTTGTGGAAAATTTAAAACGAGCAGGTCATAATGTGAGAAAAATTTCTTTCCCAAATTATGGAAGCAAAGCTTGTGGTCCAATTCAAATGTATTTGGATGGTGATTTTGGATATGAACCTGACAAAATAAATCCGTATCCTATTTCGACTATGTTTGCTATTGACAGGTTTGCATCATATAAAACTGAATGGGAAAATTTTTATGAAAAAAAAGCTGGTATTATAGTAACAGATCGATATACAACTTCAAATATGATTCATCAGGCTTCAAAAATTTATGATGAACAAGAAAAAAATATCTATCTTGATTGGCTCGAAGATTTAGAGTATAACAAAATAAATATCCCACGTCCAGATATTGTTGTATTTTTGAATATGCCAACAGAGTTTGCTGTGCAACTAATGGAAGAGCGTAAAAATAAAATTACAGGTGGAGCTAGAAAAGATATTCATGAACAGGATGAGGATTATTTGAAAAAATCTCATGATAATGCTTGTTATATATCTGAAAAATTTTCATGGAGTGAAATCTTATGTATCTCTGATAAAAAAATTAGACCAATAGAAGATATTAGCGTTGAAGTCTTTAATTTGGTAACGCAAAAACTTTTTACTAAAAAATCTACATCACAAAATGAGACTACAACAAAAAAGAAAACTACATCAAAAAAGAAGACTACATCAAAAAATTTTGAGCTAAAATTTTAGGCTAGAAATATTTGAGGCTAAATATTTTTTATTATGAAAAATAATTTCGGAAATATATAGGAGGATTATTGTGCAAATATTGATAGCACTTTTAGTTGTTGGATTAATTATAACTGTTCATGAGCTCGGACATTTTTTGGCTGCTCGAATATTTAAAATACCTGTTAAAGAATTTGCAATTGGAATGGGCCCAAAAGTTTACT
Source organism: Fusobacteriaceae bacterium (assembly GCA_051647385.1). Taxonomy (GTDB): domain Bacteria; phylum Fusobacteriota; class Fusobacteriia; order Fusobacteriales; family Fusobacteriaceae; genus JAGNZR01. The sequence goes on along the minus strand of JBOFDW010000012.1, from coordinate 8,029 downwards.
CTTACGAAGGAGAAAAGACAGTTTATTCTTGGCGAGCAATTCCCATGGGTGGATTTGTTAGCATAGAAGGAATGGAAATCGGCGAGGAATCAGAGGATGGTTTCAACAAAAGACCTGCCTACCAAAGATTTATAGTTTTATTTGCAGGAGTTTTCATGAATTTTATTTTTGCACTTTTTCTAGCTTTCGTAATTTTAATGATAAGTGGAAAAGCTGTTGCCTCAGACAAACCCATCATAGGAGAAGTCGCACAAAATAGTTTGGCAATAAATGTTTTGAAAAATAAAGATGAGTTCATAAAAATATCTGGTGTTCCAATCAAAAAATGGGACGATATAAAATCCTCTTTGGAAAATACTTCTCTAAAAAAGTTAACTATAAAATCATCTGCAGGAGAAACTTTTGGGACAAGTGTTGATGTTAAAGTAAAAAGAGCCGGTCAAGAAAAAGATTTGGTTGTACCTCTTGGGTACGATGAAAAAGATAATAGATATTTCTTTGGAATTTATCCAACTTTTTCTGTGGAAAAATATACGCTAATATCTGGAGTCAAATCTTCATGGGAACTTTTTGTGAAAGTTTTCAAAGATACTGTGAGTGGATTTAAAATGCTGGTGACAGGAAAAGTTAAGTCAGAAGAAGTGAGCGGACCTATTGGCATAGTGAAAATAGTTGGGGAAGCTTCAAAAAACGGAATAGGTATGTTGGCTTATCTTGTGGTCTTACTCTCGATAAATATTGGTATATTTAATTTGCTACCTTTTCCTGCTCTGGACGGCGGACGTTTAGTTTTTGTTATATTGGAACTATTCGGTATCAAAGTCAATAAAAAAACTGAGGAAAAAGTTCATATGGTTGGAATGATAATTTTGGTGACTCTAATTCTTTTCGTCACTGGAAACGATATATTTAAATTCGGGAGAAATTCATGAGGTTTCAGCGAACAGAACTTCTTATTGGTTCTGAAAATTTTGAGAAGCTAAAAAATTCTCACGTAATAATATTTGGTCTTGGAGGCGTTGGAGGATTTTGTGTTGAGGCTCTTGTCAGAGCTGGCATAGGAGAAATTTCCGTCGTAGATTTTGATATAATAGATATCACAAATATTAATCGGCAAATAATTGCAACAGAAAATTCTATTGGCAGAAAAAAATCCGAGCTCATAAAAGAGCGTGCAATTTCTATAAATCCAGATTTAAAAATAAATATTTATGACCAAAAATTTTCGCAAGAAGTTTCTCATATTTTTTTTAACGAAGAAAATATTAAAGACGAAAACATTAAATATAATTATGTTGTTGACGCAATAGATTTGGTCAAGCATAAACTTGAGCTAGTCCAAGAAGCAAAAAAATTTAATATTCCAATTATTTCTTGTATGGGTACTGGAAATAAATTAGACCCAACTATGTTAAAAGTTTCTGATATTTCAAAAACTTCTATGTGTCCTCTTGCCCGAGTAATGAGAAAAGAACTTCGGGACAGAAAAATTTACAAGCTAAAAGTTTTATACTCTGAAGAACTTCCTATGAAACCTTTTAACCCAGAAAAAAATAATCGTGAGAAGAAATTAAATGTTGGTAGCATTTCTTTTGTCCCATCAGTTGCTGGACTAATAATTGCGAGTGAAGTAATCAAGGACATTTTAAAAATCAAAAAAATATAAGCGACAAAAATTAAAAGATAAAATTTAAGCAAGAAAAAATTTATGGGGCAATGGCGACTGAAAAAGTTTCCGTTGCCTTTAATTTAATACATGAACTTATAATATTATTTATCAAAAAATCATGCTAGAATATATTTACGTGAGGGGTGGTCTGAATGTTGTCAAATACTTTTTTTGCTTTTTCCATAACTTTATTTTCAGCATTATCGGCTATGGTGGGTTGTCTTATAGGCATCGCATCAAAGAAAAAAATCGACAAACTTCTTTCTCCTGCCTTAGGTTTTTCCAGTGGAATAATTTTATATCTATCTTTTGTGGAAATTTTTCATGAGGCAAGAAGTAATTTAATAAAAGAACTGGGCGACAAAGTTGGAAACTTTTTTGTGTTGGCAGGTTTTTTTGCTGGAATAGGACTGGTGCTATTAATCGATAGATTTTCTCCTCATGACGAGGAATGTGATGGGTCTCGAAATTCTAAAGAATGTTTATATCGAATGGGAATTTTTTCTGCAATAGCAGTTGGATTACATAATTTTCCAGAGGGCTTGTCAATTTTTATCTCTGGACTACGTGATGCAAAACTTGCTCTACCAATTGCTTTTGCTCTAGGAATTCATAACCTAGCAATAGGTCTGGCAATTTCTATTCCAATTTATTTTTCAACAGGTAGCAGAAAAAAAGCTATACTCTATACTTTTATCAGTGCAATTTGCTCTCCACTTGGAGCTGTGATTGGATATTTTCTTTTGCTTCCTTTCTTGAATGATATTGTGCTTGGATTTTTATACGCAGCTGTAGCTGGAATTATGGTTTTTATTTCTCTTGATGAAGTTTTGCCAACAGCAGAAAAATATGGAGACCATCACGCGGTAATTTCTGGTGTGATTTTGGGTATGGTTGTAATTTCAGTGAGCATGATTTTTATCTAACATCTCTCCGAATTGGTAGCCTAAGCTTTTTCATGTACTTATAAACTAGAGACTTGTTCATGCTCTTATAAACTTTTGCATAAATAATATATGCGACCATGTAGCAACAATTTAGTGCCATGACAAAATACATTATCATTGGACTATCAATTTTTTTCGAGACAAGTATGAACAAAAATATCCCGAGCACTCTCCCAGCATTTGAATAAACTTCCCTCACCGCCAAATATTCTATTTGACGGTATTTTTTTGAGTAAACTTCTATGATTGCATAAGCTATTGAAACTAGTCCAATGGAAAGTGCCGGCGTTGCTATACTATTAAATATTGCATAACCATAAATTCCAAATTTATTTTTGAATAGAAAAAGGCAAAGCGGTGCAAGAATCATCAGCCAGTTTATATTTTTCATGTATTTTAAAGTGTTTTCTTTCCTAATAAATTTTACAGTAATCATGTACGTCAAGGTTACTAGTGTTGCAGAAACAGCCGCAAACATTCCAACGTCATTTTCATTTGATGAAGCGGTTCGATATACAACAATATTTATCAGAAATGCAACTACCCCATCTCGAAGCCCAACTATAAAATGTGCAACATTTAGCAAGAACCATTCTTTTCGGTATATCGTCACGGAGTACCAAAAGTTAAAATTTTTGTAGCGACATTTTACAGTGAGACCTCGAGAAAGAAATCCTGCTGCTCCAAAAATAATTAGTGTTACTCCAAACATAAAATAATATCCAGTGAGTCCTTTAAAAGAACGAATTAATATTCCTGCAATAATTGGTGGAATTATGATTGCAACAGAATTTATTATTCCAGAAATTGCCAAAAATTTTGAACGGTTTTCTGCAGTGGTAACTTCTATTGATAGTTGATTCATAGCAACATAATAGAAAGCTTGTGCAAATCCAAAAATAAATCCTAGCACATACAGAAAATTTTTGGTGTAATCTCCAAGCAGAATTATAGACAGATAAAAAATTGCGTGAGCAACTAACGCTGTTTTAAGAACTAGCCCCAAATCTTTTTTCTTGCCTATATAACTCCCAAACGGAAAAAAAATAAGTAGACCAGCATATCTGCAAATACTATAAATAGAAACAATTTTTAGGTCATCAATCAGTTTGAAGATAAAAATATCCGTAAATACACTTGATAGAGTGAATCCAAATAAAAAAAGTCCGCTTATAGTCATTAAAACTTTTGCTTCTTGCCGAAATTCGCTTTCCATAAATCCACTCCTTAAATACTTTACACTAAGAAGTGTACGTGAAAAAGTTTAAAATGTCAATACTCTTTCAAAAAAATTTATTAAGTCTCAAATAATTTTCAGAAAATATATTTAAACAAAAAATCTCAGAAGAATTTTTTCCTCTGAGATTTTTATTTTATGTAAATTTATTTTTTTTATTCTTTACAAAAATCTAAAATGCCCACTTCAATATTATTGCTCCGTAAGCAAGTCCACCACCAAATCCTGTCAAAGCAACGATGTCACCTTTTTTTATTTTACCTTCTTTGCAAGCTTCATCCAGTGCAATTCCTATTGAAGCGGCTGAAGTGTTTCCGTATTTATTTAGGTTCACCACAAATTTATTTAGCGGAATACCAATTTTTTTTGATGAGGCTTCTAATATTCTTATGTTCGCTTGATGTGGAACAACAACATCAATGTCGTCAACACCTAATCCAGTATTTTTCAAAACCTCTTCTATGGATTTTGGTATTGCACATACTGCAAATTTAAAAACTTCTTGACCTCTCATTTTTAATAAATGTTCTTTAGAATCTAAAATTTCATGAGTCATAACTTTTTTTGAACCTAAAGCAACTTTCAAAACCCCTTCGTCTTCACCTTCAGAATGTAAGCATGTAGAAATTATTCCTAACCCTTCTTCAACTTCTTGAACCACAGCAGCCGAAGCTCCATCGCCAAAAAGAATAGCCGTATTTCTATCTTGCATATCTATAATTCTAGAAAAAGTTTCTCCTCCAATTACCAAAACTTTTTTATACACTCCAGCTTTCACAAACGCATTGGCTGTTGAAAGTGCATAAACAAATCCTGTACAAGCTGCGTTCAAATCAAATGCTGCAGCCTTATCAGCTCCAATTTTTTTTTGAACAAGGCAAGCAGTACTTGGAATTAAATGGTCAGGTGTGCAAGTTGCAACAATAATAAGCTCAATCTCACTTGCACTAATTCTCGCATTTGCCAACGCTTTTTTTGCCGCTTCAGCACAAAGGTCAGAAGCCCCTTGCTCTACAGAAGCAAATCTTCGCTCCTCTATTCCAGTTCTTGTTCTTATCCAGTCATCAGAAGTATCAACGATTTTTTCAAAATCAAAGTTAGTTATAATTTTTTCTGGTACATATGAACCTATCCCAACTATACCAACGTTTTTTACATTCATCTAATTTTATCTCCTTAAAAAGACCATTTGATGACCATGGATCCATAGGTTAATCCACCGCCAAAGCCCGTTAGGACTATTATGTCTCCTTTTTTTATTTTCCCTGCTCGCAACTGTTCATCAAGGGCAATTCCAATAGAAGCCGATGATGTATTTCCATATTTATTTAAATTCATGAAAAATTTTTCTAAAGGTATCCCAAGTTTTTTAGCAGCTGCCTCAACTATTCTTGAATTTGCTTGATGAGGAATAACAAGATCTATATCACTTGTTTTTAACCCAGCTTGAGTCAAAGCCTCTTCAGTTGCTTTTGGCAGAACTGTTACTGCAAACTTAAAAACTTCCTGCCCCTTCATATGCAAAAATTGATGTCCAGCCTCAAGTAGCTCAGGTGTCATAGGTTGCTTTGTTCCAATCCCTATCCAAAGAGTTTCGTTTAAATCTCCATCTGCACCAAGGTAAGCAGATAAAATTCCTGTACCTTTTTCAACTTCCTGAACAACTGCAGCTGCTGCACCATCTCCAAATAATACGCAAGTGGATCTATCCTTCATGTTAGCAATTCTTGAAAGAGTTTCTCCACCAATTACAAGAATTTTTTTATAAATATTAGCTTTAACTAATCCGTTTGCAACATTCAAAGCATAAACAAATCCTGTGCAAGCGGCATTCAAATCAAACGCTGCTGCTGACGATGCACCAAGTTTTTTTTGTACCAAGCAAGATGTGCTTGGAAATAAATGGTCAGGTGTACACGTTGCAACTATTATGAGGTCGAGATCATTCGCAGATAATTTTGCACTTTCCAATGCTTTCTTTGCAGCCTCGACACATAGGTCAGACGTCGCCTGTTCTGGAGCTGCATATCGCCTCTCTTCTATCCCAGTTCTTGTCCTTATCCACTCATCTGTAGTATCAACAATTTTTTCAAAATCTGCATTAGTCATTATTTTTTCTGGTGTATAAGATCCAAATCCTACTATACCAACACTTTTTAATTCCATAAACTATTCTCCTTCGCTAACTTCTCCTAATTTTGCCATTTCTATTTTTACTTTTTCTACGAAATCTTTTTCGACAAAACGAGAAGCTACAGCAATAGCATTTTTTATAGCTTTAGCATCAGAACTGCCATGAGCTTTAACTGAGATATGATTAAGTCCTATAAAAATAGCTCCCCCATACTCAGAAGAATCTACCATTTTTTTAAGTTTTTTTAAAACCCCAATAAGAAAAAGTATTCCTATTTTTGCAAAAAAACTCTTCTTCACTTCTGTTTTCAAAAAATTAGTAATAAATTTAGCCGTGCCTTCGGTTGCTTTAAGCAAAATATTTCCAGTATAACCGTCCGTCACAACAACATCAACTGCACCATCAAACATTTTGTTTGGCTCAACATTTCCAACAAAGTTTATATGATGATGTTCAGACAAAAAGTCATAAGCTGCTCTTGTTAATTCGTTACCTTTACCTTCTTCGCTTCCTATATTTAAGAGACCTACTTTTGGATTAGAAATGCCAAGTGCAATTTCTGCAAATTTACTTCCTAAAATTCCAAAGTGATCCAAGAATTCTGGTTTACAATCAGAAGTTGCCCCTACATCCAACACAACAATATGCCCATTTTTTGAAGGAAAAACAGTTGCAATAGCAGGTCTTAAAACTCCTTTTATCCTTTTTAATTTTAGCTGACTCGCACTAATAAGTGCACCAGTATTACCAGCAGATACGCAAGCGTCAGCTTCTCCATCTTTTACAAGCTCAAGTGCAATGTTCATGGAAGAATCTTTTTTTGATTTTACAGCAGATACAGGATCGTCTTCCATAGAAATAACTTCTGTCGCATTTTTTATTTCTATTCTTGAACTATCGTATTTATATTTTTTTAATTCTTTCCTTATACTTTCTTCTCTACCAACGAGAACAATTTTCACTGATTTGTCCAATTCTTGAGTAGCCAGAACCGCTCCCTTAACTGTAACGAAAGGTGCTCGATCTCCACCCATAGCATCTATAGCTATCTTCATTATTTCCTCCTACAAAAATTATCCAACAATAGTTTAACACATTTTCGTATTACTAGTAAAGAAAAATTTTAAAATAATTTCAAAGAAAAAAACCATGTTAAACTCAAATTTTTTCACAAAATATTTTTTATAACAAAATAAAAAAGGCGACAAAAATAATAAAATTATCGTCACCCCCATTTTTATAAAATTATTTTGCTTGAGCTGTTACAACTGGTTCACTTTTTGATGCTTCTTGAGCGTTTAAAACTTGTTTTCCATTATAATCTCCGCACTCAAGACAAACTCGGTGAGATCTTTTTGGAGCTCCACATTTAGGGCAAGTAGAAAGACCTATTGCTGTAAGAGCATGATGAGATCTTCTCATATTCTTTTTAGCTTTTGCCGTTTTCTTTTTTGGTACCGCCATTCTTTTTTACCTCCTAGCTAATGATTAAAGAGTCTCTATATTTTTGAAATCCTCTATAATAAATTTTTTAAAACGTCACCTGATTATTCTACTAAAAAAAACAATTTGTGTCAAGGAGAAATTATACATTAAATAAAAATTCCATTAAGTCCCCATCATTAACAATATAATCTTTTCCTTCCATGCGAAGAGCACCCGATTCTTGTGACCCTTTCCACCCAGAAAATTTTATAAAATCATCATAAGCAACAACTTTTGCACGAATAAAACCTTTCTCAAAATCTGTATGAATTTCTCCAGCCGCTTTTGGTGCTGTATCTCCAACCTTAATTGTCCAAGCACGAACCTCTTTAACTCCGGCCGTAAAATAAGTTTGCAATCCTAAAAGTTTATAGCCAGCTCTTATTAATCTATTAAGACCTGCTTCCTTAACCCCAAGTGCTTCAAGAAATTCAAGTTTAGAAATTTCATCATCTATTTCTTGCAATTCTGATTCAACTTTAGCCGAAACTATAACGACTTCTGAACCAAGATTTTTTGTATATTCTTTTACTTTTTCAACATAAGCATTCCCTGTT
>JBOFDW010000011.1:0-35938 GCA_051647385.1 Fusobacteriaceae bacterium | reverse complement strand
TTGCCATTTCCATCATCTCCTCATAAGATATTCTTGATAATTTTTTTGCCTTCTTATAAACTCGCGGATCAATTCCATAAATTCCGTCAACATCTGTATAAATTTCGCAGTCACATTTTAAAGCAGCCGCAAGAGCAACTGCACTTGTGTCAGAACCTCCTCGACCCAAAGTTGTTACGTCTCCATTTTCATTTACACCTTGGAAGCCAGCTACGATAACAATATTATCTTCAGCCAAAACTTTTTCCAAATTTTTTGTATCAATACTGTCTATCCTACTTTTTGTATGAACACCAGTTGTTTTTATTCCTGCTTGAGCCCCTGTGAGAGAAATTGCTTTTGCTCCAAGACTTTTTATCGCCATGCTAAGAAGTGAAATAGATTGTTGCTCCCCTGTTGAAATCAGCGTGTCAACTTCTCTTATGTCTGGAATGTCGGCGACTTCTTTCGCCATTTTTAAAAGAGCGTTGGTGGTTTTACCCATGGCAGAAACAACGACAACAATTTCATCGCCTTTATTTTTTGTCTCCACCAAATGTTTTGCAATATTTTTTATCTTTTCTGTCGTTGCAACAGAACTTCCACCATATTTTTTTACAACTCGCATTTTTAATCACATCCAAATTCCTCAAAATTTTTAAAGATATTATAACATTGTATCAAAAAAAAAGGAAGGTATCAAGAGTTTTTCACTCTTAATTTCTTTCCTGAATTTTTTTCGTGATTTTATTTTTTATTTTCGCTCGCTTTATTTTTCTTAATCTTATCTTAAATTTTTTCGCTCTTAATTTTTCTTTATTTTTTTATTAATATTTAATACTTAAAATTTAAATTTAATTTTCTTCGCCACAATAAAATCTGAACTGACAATTTTTACAGTTTTGTTTTTGCAAAGTTTTATCAAAAAATTTCTTCTCCAAAATATTCTCAACTGTTAAATCAAATTCCTGCAACACTTCCTTTTGCTTCTGTGGAATTTTTTGCATTTCAAAAATGGGATTCTCGTGGTCAGAAGTATAATAGAGCTTTAAATTTTTCACGTTATAATTATTCGAGTTGCAAAGATAATCATAGATATAAAGTTGCCGCTCATAATTTTCAGAAATTTTTTCTGGCTTGATAGCGGAAGTTTTGAAGTCAACTATCTCATGCTCGCCTTTTTTTTCATTCACAAGGTCAAGTGTTCCGTGCAAAATATATTTCTCTCTGATGACACTAAGAGACAGCTCGCTCTCTTTTATATAAATTAAAGCCTCGCTCTCATGTGAGATGTACGCAAAAATATCCTTGAAAGCTTTTTGAATTTCTTCCTCGCTAAATATTTTATGATTTTTCATGGAGATTAATTCCTGATTTTTTTTCAGATGATATTTCACCCGAGTTTCTGTCACAGGAATTTTTTTCAAGATGTCCCGATGTATAGAGTCAATAGTTTTATGAATAAAAGTTCCAAGTAATTCCTTCTCCGTATCTATGATAGGAAATTTTGTGTAACGCAAAAATCTATATTTGATTGGGCACTGAAGATAAAGTGCAACGTCAGCCGTGAACGAAAATCTTTTTCGGCTCAAGTGCGACTTGCTTCTGTCTATCATTTGGCTTGATAATTTTTCTTCATAAATTTTATAATCAGGCAATGCGTCAAAAGTTTTCTCGAAAAAAACTGACGGTGCTTGCTTCTTCATTTTTTTGTCACGATTATCAATGGACGCCAAAAATAAAAAATTCTTGGCTCTGGAAAATCCCGTATAATAAAGTCTGTAAAAATCCTCCAAAGATTCTTCCTCAAATTTTTGCTGAGAAATTTTATAGACTTCTTCGTTGACAAGTTGCTTGAATTTATTGTACTCATTTTTTATTGGCTCTTTTATTAAGTCCGTTATGAAAACTATTGGAAACTCCAACCCTTTTGACTGGTGCAAAGTCAAAAATGAAACGTGCTCCTCCAAAACTTTTTCTTCGTCGTCCTCAAACTCGTTAATGCCAAACTCAATCAGAAATGGAAGATAAGTTTCAAAAAAATCTTCAGAAAAAATGCTACCATATTTTTCTTCATAATCAAAAATTTTTTGCGCCAATATAGAAATATTTTTTTCTCGGAGCTCACATTCCTTTGCGTTAATATTTTTCTCTTTGAATAAATCTTTGAAATATTCGAACTTGAAAAATTCGTAAAATATTGGCAGAAATTTTTTGCCCATATTTTTTTCTTGGTCTGAATTTTTTTCTCGATTTTCTTTTTCTTGCTCTTCTTCTTGCTCGAGTCTAATTTTTAACCACCGTGAAATTTCCCGCTCATAATTCAGCGTATAATTTTTCAAAAATTCTCGACAGTGATTATAATAAACGTGATGAGGCTCGTAAGAAAAATCTTGCTCATTTTTTAATTTAGCAAAATATTCCTTGTAGAAAATTATCGCCAGTCCTATGAACATTTTTATTTCGTCTCGCTGAAAAAATTCTCCTGTACGTGGCGAATAAGTTTTTATCCCAGCTTGATTTAATTGGTTGATAATGATTCCAAAGTCAGAAAATCTTGCGCTGGATGAGAGGAAAACTATTTGACTATAATCATCAACGATATTTTTTTCTTTCAAATATTTTAAGAACTCAGCGATATTTTTTGTGTACTCGGAATTATTTTTGCCAGAAATTTTCATCACACGTGGCACGTGATTTTTTTCATCTTCTTTGTCTTCTCCTATATCCGAAAACAAAAACTTTTCCATACGCCCAAAATTATTCTTATTTTTTTCTGCTCCAAAATTTTCAAGATTTTCTTCATGATTTTTTTGCTCGCTATTTTTTTCTTGCTCATCTTTCTTTTGCCAATTTTTTTGTCTGATAAATTCCGAGTAAAAATTTATGATATCTGGATGTGAGCGATAATTTTGGTTGAGCGTAATAATTTTGCATTCATTCTCCACAAAACTTTTCGGGAAATTTAAAATGTTCTCAACTGTCGCTCCACGAAATCTGTAAATGGATTGGTCATCGTCTCCAACCACGCAAATATTTTTCTTAATTTCCGCCAGCTTGAAAATTATATCGTTCTGAATTTTGTTCGTGTCCTGATACTCGTCGATAATTATATAATTTATTTCGTCTGTGATTTTTTTCAAGAATTCTTTGTCGTGCTCCAGTTTTTCCAAGCAAAGAGTTTGAATCTTGGCAAAATCTATTGCAGAATTTTTGTCCAGCAAAGTTTGGTAGGCAGCATAAAAAATTCCGAGCAACTGTATCTCACGATTATTGGATAGCGTGAGTTCGGCGTTGGAAATTTTGTGCTCAGCAAGTTTTGAAAAATATGCAATCATACTTGAAATTGGTAGGCTAGAATTTGACCGCAAGTTTTCGATAAATTCTTTGAAGCCAGTCACCGATTCAAAAAAGTTAGAATTTTTGTAAAGCAAATATCTTTGCTCGAAATCGTCAAGCAAAATATAATTTTCAGCTTCGATAATTTCTTGAAAAATTGAGTGTAAAGTTCCGATACGCATTCTATCAATGTCAATTGGAATTCCGCTTTCTTTCAGCTCCAGCGAAATCCTAAATTTTAATTCGTTGGCGGCTTTCTTGGTAAAAGTCGTGACGAGAATTGACTCAGGGTCGACGGATTTATTTATGATGAGGTTCGCCACACGCTTCACAATGGTAAAAGTTTTCCCCGTTCCCGGTCCTGCCAAAATTAAAACTGGACCTTCTGTGTGGTTCACTGCTTCAAGCTGATTTTTATTCAAATTTGAAAAATCCATTGGGTCTCTCACTTTCTTTTTTTCTTTCTCTTGCAAATTTTTTAGACTCTTGCGAATTTTTAGAGAAGGAGTTTGAGGGCGAGCGATAAGCCCTCATAAATTTTTTGCTTTCTAAAAATTTATTTCTCTTAATTTTTTACTAGTTTTTTATTTCAAAAACTTTATCAAGTATTTCAGGTGATAACTCCAGCGGAATTTTTTCGTTCATGGCATTCCAAATTATATCTTTGTAGATATTTTCTTTATGCTCAGCAAAATTTTTCGCACTCACAACATCAGAAAGTTTTGTGGGCAATCCTATAGACTTATAAAACTTTAATAGCTCGTCCAATTCTTCGTGCTTATTTTCTATTGAAAGTTGAACCAAAATTCCGTATGCAACAACTTCCCCATGCAAATGATTTTTCTCCACCTCGTGAATCACCGTGAAAGAATTAAAAATTATGTGAGCCAAGGCACAATTATAAAAAAAGTCTATGAGATTCGAGACGTAGCCAGTGGAAATCAAAATCGTCGCCACAACTTCTCTAAACTCGTCGCTGATAAATTCGTCGTTATCGTAAGCGGTCTTACCATTTTTCAAGACAGAATCTTTGCACATACTGCAAATAGATTTGCCGAGTTTCGTTTGATAATTCAAATATTGATTTTCCGCCTTCAAATTGAACTCATAATATTTTGCCAGAGTGTCTCCCATCCCAGCCCACAAATATTTTCTCGGTGCTTTATAAATTGTGTATAAATCTATGAAAACTTTTTTCGGCGGATTTTTCAAGAAATAAAGTTCATAAAATTTATGCGAGTCCTCATACACAACAGAAAGTCCTGATGTGTCAGCACAAGTTGAGGCAATGGTTGGGACAACAAAAATGTCGGTGCAAGATTTTTCTGCTACAATTTTTGCCACGTCAATACATTTTCCTCCGCCCACTGCCAAAATTATTTCTGGTTTATTTTTTAGGCTATTAAATTTTGCTAAGATTTTTTCGGCATTGTTATATGAACATTCTCCGCCGTAATTTACTAGCGTATATTTTTTGTCTCCAAAAACTTTGAGTAATTTTTTTTCTATGGCGATTAAAGATTTTTCGCCGTGCACAACAAAAATTTGCTGGAAACTTTTGACGTGCTTTTCCAGCTCCTCCCAAATATTTTCCTCTATATAAAATTCTGTGAACATTCCCTTTTCCATAAAAAAGTTACCTCCTGAAGATTTTTTTACTTATCATACTTTAAATTTTTGAGCGATCTTTTTGCTTCTTCTACATATAAATTATTTGTATTATTTTCAATTATATTTTGAAGAAACTTCTTTGTTTCTACAAAAGGAAAAGCCGACAAGCAAATAATTCCTTTCCAAAAAATAATTTTGTTGTTAGAATATTTTTCAATCGTCTCTATCACTTTATTCATATCTTGCATAGTTGTGGCATCTTTATCGTAAAATGCTAAAAATCCAATTGCATCTAATATCTCGGAAATTTTATCTAGATCATCGCTATCCAGCACCTCTAATAATACTGGCATTATTTCTCGCTTCATCCTAGCCAAACTTCTTGATATTAAATCTCTTGGCAATGGATAACTACTTTTTAATGATGGTTTACTAAGAATAAATTTATGCTGGTTACTTCCAATTTTCCCCAAATATGAAATCATTTTTTTTGCCACTAAACTGCTACCATTTTCAAGCGTTGAGCAAATTTCTAATCTTGTATATAACTTTTTTTCTTTGGAGAGTTGTTCAAGAAGTGCGTCGACTATCTGCTCATCTTCTAAGCCATATTTCAAGCCCAAAACTTTTGAAGCTATGGAACGATGTACTGGCATTTCATCGTGCAACATTTTTATCAGTTCAGTTTTATCTAATTCACTAAATTTTATTAAATCATAATTTTCAATGTAGCCTCTTTTTCTGAGTAAATCTAAATCACTTTTTTTATTATTTAATTTCTCTACCAAATTAAAATCTCCTCCAAAAAGTTTTACTCAATTACTCTAAACATTATATCATATATTTTCGCATAAAGTTACTGGTAAGTTATATTTTTGTGTGAAAAATTTTCTGTTGAATGAATTGACAAATATTATAACTGTAAACTATAATATTTTAAGTCTGTATTTTTTTAGATACAAATAAAGTTGGAGGGAATAAAAATGAGAGGTTTAAAAAAGTTTTTATCAGTAATATTTTTAATGAGCTTGGTTTCAACTTTAGTTTTTGCTGGACCAGTAATTGACGCAGTCGACAATAATGATATGGACGCATTAAAAAATACCTTGAAAAAAGGTGATAATGTAAATGAGTTGAAAAATACTATAACAGCCTTAATGTACGCTGTTCCACTTGAAAATCAAGAGGCTGTAAAAATTTTAATCAATGCAAAAGCAAATGTGAATGCAAAAGATAAAGATGGTTTGACAGCTCTAAGGTATGCAGTTGAGGTAGGTAATAAAGAAATCGTAAATATTTTGTTAGAGAATAATTCCAATCCGAATATTTCCGACAACGATGGATTGACTCCTTTGCATGTTGCAGCAAAAGGGAATGAACCTATAGTTAGATATTTGATTAACAATAAAGCAAATGTGAATGCAAAAGATAAAGATGGTTGGACAGCTCTAAGGTATGCAGTTGAGGCAGGGAATAAAGAAATCGTAAATATTTTGTTAGAGAATAATTCTAATCCGAATATTTCCGACAACGATGGGTGGACTCCTTTGCATGTTGCAGCAGTAAAAGGTGATGAAACTATAGTTAGATATTTGATTAACAATAAAGCAAATATTGATGCAAGAAATAATGCTCAAGCAACACCTCTAATAGTAGCGTCACTGAACGGGCATTATTCATGTGTTAAAACTTTATTGGAGTATGGAGCTAATCCAAATGTAAAAAATTCTGACGGAGACACTTCACTTGAACTTGCTAGAAAACTAGAGTACAATTCTATTGAAAAATTATTAATGCAATACGGAGCAAAATAACAACAAAAATATTTGCGAAATAAAAAAGAGAGGTCGCACCCTCTCTTTTAGTTTGGTGATACTTGCTTTTCAAACTTATAAATTATTATAGCATAGCTTTTAGAAAATTACAAAATAAAAAAGAGAGGTCGCACCCTCTCTTTAGTTTGGTGAAATTTTGGTTATACGATTAACAAAAATATTGTACCATACTTTTAGAAAATTGTAAAATGTTTTTATTGACCATTAAAAATATCATACAAATTAAAGAGCATGGGGTGCGAATCCATGCTCTTGGCTCAACTGCCACTCATAGAATTTTCTTAAAAATCAAGAAGAATAAAACTATGAGCAAAAATAATCGTATTATAACCAAAAAATTCACCTCCCTTTTTTTGAAGGGTCGGCAGTTTTAAGCCCAAAGCATTGTAGCATATAAACTACATAAAAATACAAAAGAAATAAATCCTTGAAAAGTTTTTTTACTTTAAAAATAAAAAAGCCTACCAAATTTTATTAGTCAGCTCAAAATAAAAAAAAATATTCTTATCAAGTTTTTTTATGGGTGGCTTATCGCTCGCCCCCCTGCTCCCCCTTCTCTAAAACTTTCTTCTCTAAAAAAATCCGCACAACAAAAAAACTATCGCTTCCTTCTGAGAAACAAAACTTGCCCTCGAGAAAATTCATAGCTCGAATTTCGCCCGAAACTTTTTCTGCTTATATAATTATTTTCTTTATTAAAATTTTCTTGGTAATTATTCTCATCTTTTTCAAAACTAAAAGTTTGTCCAACTGCCTGAAGCCTCTCAAAAAAATTCACTTGCTTTTCTTTCTCTTGTCTTATTTCTTCTTCGAGTTTTCTAAGCCCCCACTCCAAAACCCAAACATTACTCTTAGCTTTTTGGATATTTTTCAGGACTGTCATATTATATTTTTCTCGTCGCACGCAACTTTTAAGCCACTCGTCATAACTTTCGTAGGCTGAGTCTTCAGGTAGCGGAATATTTTCAATCATCTTTTTTTCGATAAGTTTTCTGAGAGTCATTCGCTTAAACAAAGTCTGACGAGTCTTTTTTTCTCGCCCGATTTTTTTCGTGAACCTGACTATCATATCAGTGACAATTATTTTTCTCTCTTGCAATGTTAAGTTCTCCAAAATTTTTCCGCCTCCTCAAAGTTTTATATCTAAAGTATAGCATGAAAACTATGAAACTCCTAACTCAAAATATTAGTTTACTTTTTAGTTTTAATATTTTTTGTAAAAATATTTATGTGAAATTTTAAAAACAATCGTCTTTTGTCTTTCGTATGAAAATGATATATCACGAAAAACTGCCTCTCAAAAAGCTTGGAATTTTTCAGGGCTGGTTTTATGAGGGTTTGTTTGATGAAGTTTGTGTGTTTCGAAGGACGCTTTAAGGACAAAACTCGCAAAGTCAACTATATTAGGAAAAAATCGAGTCGCGATTAAGGGGTGTTAAACGGTTTTTGTGAACTTACGTTCATGTAAAAAGTGAAAATGCCTGTATGACCTCGTATGACGCGGTATTTTTCGTTTGGACTTTTTTTAGAGAAAAATGGGAGGGGATTTTGGTTGGAAGGATAGGTTTTGGGGAGGACAAATATTTTGCGAGGGAATTTTTTTTAGGTGTGATATAATTAATGTAGATAAAAATATTTTTGGAGGGAAAGAATGGAAGAGGTAAAAGTTATGGAGAGATATAAACCAGAGGAAAAAGATAAAGAAGAAAATCATAAAAAAATAGAAAAAGTTTGTAGGGAACTTGGACTTGTTGATGAAAATTATAACTTCACATATGAGATGGAAATTGGAGCAAATGGGATGCTTGATAGATTCTATCGAATGATTTTGCCAAAAGAAGTTTGTGAAGAAGCAACTAAACTTGTGCAAAAAGGTATAAATGATTTTTCTTTGGTAATTTTCAAAGGAAATGCCAATTTTTTTAATGCAATTTTTAAAGGGCATACAAATTTCCGTATGGCAACAATTAACGGAGATGCAAATTTTAGAGAAGTAAAAATTTGTGGAGATATTAATTTTTCTTGGGCAATAATTAGCGGGAAAGTTGACTTTTATTTGTCAAAAATTGAAGGCAATGCTATTTTTTCTTGTTCAGTAATTAAAGGTGATGCTGATTTTGGTTCAACAATTAGTGGAGAAATTGATTTTTCTAATGCTTTGATTGGTCAAAACGCTAGGTTTTCTGGAGCAATAATTAATGGAAAAACTAATTTTTATTCTACCAACATTGGAAAGTCAGCTTATTTTAATGAGGCACATTTGAGAGGTCAGGTAGATTTTTCTCTTGTAAATTTCAAAGAATATGCTTATTTTCCTAATGCGATTTTTTGTGACAGGACTGATTTTTTTTGTGTAACTTTTAATAGAAATCCAGATTTTTCCAAAGCAACTTTTGAAAAATATCTTTACTTTGACATTAGTGAGATAGATTACTTAGCGTTCGATGATATACATAATTTATTAGGGACAGAATTTTTAGTTATGAAAGATGAGAGTTATGACAAAATCAAAAAATGTAGTAGAAATACATGGCGACTCTTGAAACATATAGCCATCGAAAATCATAATAAAATTCTTGCAAATAAATTGTTGCGAAAAGAGATGACAGCTTATCATGAAGAACTAAAAGAAAAAATTAAGCCAACAAAATTTGGAATAATATTTAGAAAATTTTCAAATTTTTTACTCAAAAAAACTCGCATTGAAAATTTTTTTATAAAGGCACAAAAATTTATTGTGGAAAGAAATTACGAGGACAGAATAATTTTATTTTTTAACAAGTGGTCAAATAATTATGGTCTAAGTTGGTGGAGAGGAATTTGGACAACGGTGTCCTTAACTTTGTTACTGTATTTTATATCACAATTTTTTACGTCAAAATTTATTTTCATCGGAATGGACGGGTTCACTCTAAAAATATGGGGAAATTTTTTAGTGGAATATATTAACTCATTAATTAATTTTGAAATTCTAAATAAAGAATTACATTTAGGCGTGAAATTTTTCCTGCTACTGGAAAAAATATTTTTAGTGCTTGGCATTTTTAGAATAAATCAAGCCTTCAGAAAACTTAATGACAAAGGGTAGTCAAAATAAATATTCTTAGCAAGTTTTTTATGGGTGGCTTAGCGGTCGCCCCCCTTCTCTAAAAAATTTCAATAGCTTAAAAATAATTTTCATGACAAAAAACTTGGATAAATATAAAAAAATTATGAAGGCTTATCGCTCGCCTTCAAACTTCTTCTCTAAAAATTTTTTCAGTTGCGACAATTTAGCCAATATGGTATAATGTCGAGTGAGTATGTTTAACCTTATTTTTGCAAGATTTTTACAAGAAAATTTTTTAGGAGAAATTTTTGATGATACCTATTGAACGTGGAATTTATTTTATGCTTAAAAATAATGAAATAGGTCCTTATGTTGAAACGATTATATTTGACGGAGAAAAGACGGAAGAATTTTCTGAGCTGAAAATAAATTTTGAAAAATTTAACTTGTCTCAACAAAATTTGGAAATTTTGGATTACATAACCGCAAGCAAAAAATCTGAGGACTTGAGCCAATGGAATTTTGACGCATGGTCAACAGACGAAGAGATGGACGAAGCTCAGGCTGCAAAACTTTCTGAGCTGTTATATATTTCCAATGACCCAGAGCTTGTGAAACTTTTGGTGCATTCAAATATTTTTGTTGATGAAAATTTCAAGCAGATAGAATATTTTCCTGAAAATAATTCTGTTGCTCTAAATATTATCGAGGTTGAAGACCAAGACGAAGGGATAAAACTCAAAAGTCTTTTTCTTTTAAACGAACAATATTCTGATATTACAATTATTGACGACGATTATATTTTTTGCGAAGATAAATTTTTCAAGCTAGATTTAGTAAACGACTCAATATACGAGCTCAAAAATTTTCAATCATCACTTTCATCGTGGGAGCTGGAAAGTTTTTTGAGTATTTTTTCTACGTATTTTCACGATATCAAAATAAATTGTTTGGATTATTCCATCGACAGTGGCGAGAAAAGAATTTTAGTTCCTGAAATGATTATCGAAAAAATTTCCCAAGATAATAGTTTGTACATGAAAATTACTCTTGGCGCTTCCACAATGAGTTACGATTTCTTGAAAGAAAACGGCATTGAGAAAATTGCCATCGTAAATAATATGGAGAAAAAAATTCAGATTTCAGAAATAGATATGAGCGGTCTGAGCGTTGCCATTGAAGAAATTACAAAGGCTCTCGTGAAACATCAGCGACTAATAAAAGTCAGGTCTGGATTTTATTTGGACGACGACAACATGCTCATACTCCAAGAAGCTTTGGCGAAAGAATTTATCGGGAAAGAACTTTTGAAGTTCGCAACAAAATATCGTGTTGTTGGTGCTGAGAAATTAAAAAAATATAATATCAAAACTGTTAAGCCAAAAATAGTTGGTAGCTTCAAACATTCTATAAACTTTTTGGAAGGAAATGTTAAGCTGGATATCGAGGGCGAAAAATTTTCCATTGCGGATATTCTTGCGACATACAAAACTGATTCTTATATAGTTTTGAGCGACGGGACAAACGCACTGATAAATCATAAATATATTGAAAAACTTGAACGAATATTTAATGTTGGAAGTTCTGGTGATTCGGTAAAAATTTCTTTCTTTGATTTGCCCATCGTGGAAGAAATGATTGAGGAAAAAATTTTCGGGCAAGAATTTATTAAGAGTGCAAACTTTTTTAACGGGATAAATCAGATAGAAAATTATGAAACTACTCCGCCAAATGTTCGAGCCGAGATGAGAACATATCAAGAGTACGGTTACAAGTGGCTGTGTTATTTGGTGGACAATAATTTGGGCGGATGTCTGGCTGACGATATGGGGCTTGGAAAAACTTTGCAGGCAATTGCCCTCCTATCAAAAATTTGTGATAATAAATCTGGAAAAAGTTTGGTCGTAATGCCAAAAAGTTTGGTATTCAACTGGGAAAGTGAGATAAAAAAATTCGCACCTCAAATTGACAGTGGAATTTATTACGGAAACTTTCGAGACATGAAAACTTTTGATGAGCACGAAGTTATCTTGACAACTTATGGTACGGTGAGGAACGACATCGAAAAAATTTCTAAGATTCCTTTTGAGCTGGTAATTTTGGACGAGTCTCAGAATATAAAAAACGTAAACGCTCAAACTACAAAAGCTATCATGCTATTAACTTCTAATAATAGATTGGCACTGAGCGGAACTCCAATCGAAAATAATTTGACAGAACTTTATTCACTGTTCAGATTTTTGAATCCAAACATGTTTGGGTCGCTGGATACTTTTAATGCTGTTTATGCAAATCCTATTCAACGTGACAATGACAAAGAAGTTATTCAAGAGCTTAGAAAAAAAATCTACCCATTTATTTTGCGTAGGATAAAAAAAGAAGTTCTAAAAGATTTGCCAGATAAAATCGAGCAAACTGTTGTTATAGAAATGAACCACGACCAGAAAAAGTTTTATGAAGAGAGGCGGATTTATTATTATGACGCCGTCAAAGCTCAGATTAAAGAGCAGGGACTTGGTAAGTCGCAATTTTATCTTTTGCAGGCGATTAACGAGCTGAGGCAAATTACAAGTTGCCCAGAAAGTAAGAACCCGAAAATATTATCCAGCAAAAGAAAGCATCTTATAAATAGTGTTGCTGACGCAGTTGCCAACGGGCATAAAGTTTTGGTCTTCACAAATTATATTGCTTCCATCGAAGGAATTTGCAGGGAGCTGGATGTTTTCAAAATAAAATATTTGACCATGACAGGTGCTACAACCGACAGGCAAAATTTAGTTGACAGGTTTCAAAAAGATAGCAGCTATAAAGTTTTCGTAATGACGTTAAAAACTGGTGGAGTTGGTCTCAACTTAACTTCCGCCGATACTATTTTTATATATGACCCGTGGTGGAATAAGACTGTGGAAAACCAAGCTGTGGACAGAGCTTACAGAATTGGGCAAGACCGAACAGTATTTTCTTACAAATTAATTTTGAAGGATAGTATAGAAGAGAAAATTTTAAAGCTTCAAGGCTTAAAGACCGAGTTACTAGAAAACCTGATATCTGAGGACAACGCTTCGGTAAAATTTTTGACTGAGGATGATATACAGTTTATTTTTGGTGCAGAATAAAAAAAGGAATTGAGGTTTGTAAATTATGAGAAAAAAAGATAGATTCGTTGGAGATGTTAAAGAACTTTATACTCGAGAAATTCTCGGCAAATTATTCGATACGTATTTTTTGGATTGGATGGTTGACGGATATCTCGGGGAAGATTTGGCTAACCCAAAAGTTAGCTGTATGATTACAGCCGACAGCGACAGAGATGTCCTGATAGATTTAGTAGTGAGAATGTTTGAGCCAGAAAATTTTCATAAAATTTTTGAGTCTCTCGACGATAATATGAAAACTATTTTTGAGACGATTGCATGGGAAGGAAAATTTACTATCAAAAAAGATAGGCAACTTTATTTTTCTGGTCACACAACTTTTAATCTCGAGAAAAATTTAAAAGATGAGTATTTATTTTTCCAAGCAAAAAGAGACATGAAAAAAAATGAGTACCTAACTTTACCCTTTGACATGATGCGAGAACTTTGGAACGTGCTTCCAGAAAAATCTCCTGACTATGAAATTAGAAAAACTAATAAAAAATATGAGTGCTACACTGCCAATGATGAAAAAACTTTCATGCAAAATATTAAGATGTACTGTGATTTCTATGATCAAGGTGGTATCGCCATTTCTTCCTCTGGAAAAATTTTGAAAGAGTCCAAAGAAAATATGGCAAAATATTGTAAGATAAGCGAATATTTCACCGAAGAAAAAGAAATGCTATATTTAAAAACGGAGACTATCGCTTTATTTTTCCACTTGATAGATGACGGGCATATTAAAGCTGATAATTTTTCTGCTGATAGTATGAAAAAACTTGTGCTGGATTTTCTCTCTGGGAAAATTGTTCGTAAGGAAAAATTTCATTACAGCTTTTTGTACATGAATTATTTAAAGGGGCTGAAAAATTCTCCCAAGGGAAAAGAAATTGTTGAGGATTGTCTCGGGACTATCGAAAAAGTTGTCCGAGAATTTCCAGTGACCAAAACTTCAAACCCTCTCATAAGTATTGACAATATAGTTAAGAGAATCTTATATCAAGATGAACCTATTGAGATAGTAAGTGTTGAAGATGCTTTCGGGTATATTTATTTGAACGAGGCAAATTATAAGCGGACAAAAATTGAGACCTACGAAAATTATTTGAACTATGTCGTAGTTCCATTTATAAAATCTTCATTTTTTGTACTGGCAGTTTTGGGAGTCGTGGAAGTTTTCTATGAAGCTCCATCACAAAAAATCAGTTTATATTTGAAGAGCGGATATCTGAGCAAGTATGAAGGACTGAAAGCCGTTCGACTCACAGAGTTTGGTAAGTATGTGTTTGGTTTCCCAAATAATTTTGAGTTCAACGAGCTTAAAGAAGAAGGGGAAGTTCAGCTTGACGAGGACAGACTCATCGCAACTATTATTGGTGAAGCACCTTCTAAGTCAATGTTTTTTGGTAAAATTTCTACAAAGATTGCTCCAAACAAATTCAAGTTGACAGAGGAAAGTTTTTTGAAAGACTTGATGACTGCAACAGATGTGCGTGAGCGTATAGAAACTTTTAAGAGCAAGTTATCACATGAGTTGCCAGAATGCTGGGGAACTTTTTTGGAGGACATGATGAAAAAAACCACTGCAATAAAATATATTCCAGAATATATTGTTTTAAAATTAGAGAACGAGAAAACTTTGATAGAAAGTATCTCCAAGGATAAAAGATTTAAGTCGCATATTTTGAAAGGCGAGGATTTTCATATTCTTGTGAAGAAAGATTCTTTGCAAATAGTTGCTGACTTGTTTAGAGAGTATGGATTTTTTATGGACATCCCAAAAAAATTCTAGGCTAATATTTTTATAATTTTTTATCTTGAAAAATATTTGAAAACTTTTCCCTGTGTGAAATTTTGCACGGGGATTTTTTTCTCTCAGAAAATATTTCATACGAAAAATTTCACGAAGATTTATATACAAATATATTGACAAAATTTACTGGTCAAGATACAATAAATTCAGTGTCTATATTTTTGTACAAAACAAAAAAACTAAACGGAGGAAAAAAGTTTATGAAAAAAGTTTTGGCGTGTCTAGTTTTATTATCAGCAGTCGCAATGGCTGAAGGAGAAAAACAAAATACTCTAAAAATGCAAGTGAAAGCTGGAGGTGATTTTTTAGGAAATTTTACTAAATTGCCAAATGGATTAAACAATGGAAAAACTTCTGGTAATGGTTATCACGTTGCTTTAAATGTTCTTTATGACACGAATGATTTTTCTTATGCAGAGCGTAATGGAATAATTAAAAGTGAATGGGGATTTGGTTTTTCTGTTCATCAACTACCAAATCAGGAAGAGATAAATGGAAAAAGAGTTGGAACATATACTTCTGCTCCTGCGTATTTTATAGTAAAAAGTTATTTTAATCCTAATGGTGAAATCAAACCTTTTTTAGAATTTGATTTAGGTTATTATTACTCATATCAAAATAATAATGAAGGAAATACAAATCCAGCAACAGAAAATTATGCTTACGATGGAGGAGCGTATTTATCTGTGGGATTTGGAATTGAATACAAAAATTTTTCTTTGGATATGTCATATGCTTATACTGAAAACTTCTTGAAACAAAAAGGAGAAAATATTGGTTCTAAGGTAAACTATACAAGTGGAGTTGTGGCTCTAGGCTATAAATTTAATTTAGTTAGTTATTAATAAAGATAAATTATAAAATTTTATGAAACATAATATTTTAAAACTTTTCCCTGTGTGAAATTTTGCACGGGGATTTTTTTTGCCCTCAAAAATATTTCACACAGAAATTTCGCGAAGATTTATATACAAATACATTGACAAAACTTACGGGGCAATATACAATAAATTCAGTGCCTATATTTTTGTACAAAACAAAAAACTAAACGGAGGAAAAAAGTTTATGAGGAAATTTTTGGTGTTATTTTTTATTTTAATAATTGGCTCTGTCATTTTTGCTGAGGAAGAAATAAGTATAAAAGAAATTTATGAGAAAAACAGATTAAAGAAAAGACTTGAAAGTGATTATGATTTTTATGCACAGTTTCCTATTTTAGAATTTCCTTACAACAGTAGTGGTAATCCTATAACAAGACCTTCAATGGCTTCAACATTAGGTTATGTTGATGGATCTACTCAAGGTATCCACTATTGGATTGGGCATTTTGACATTGATTTGAGATTTACACAACTCGCAATTATAACTGCAGATCTTGGATTCTATTTGACTGGGAATGTATGGGCACATGAACAAGGGCATTATACAATTTTGCAGTATAACGGAATTGATTCTCAAATAAAAATTGGTGGGGCATCAGGTATCGGAGGTTCAACTACTCCAAGTGAAGCAGGTGAGTTACAACTAAATGAGTTGAAAAAAAATAATATTTCAGAACTCGTAAGGGTTGATATATCGGGCATTGAAATGGAAACCCAATGGCTAAGAACAATGAGTTCGCGTTCTTTTAATTACTATACAAAATCTATGGATAGTTTTATGATGGTTCTAACAGCCTTAGGAAGCGTAGCATACTTAGCGTCAGATTCTAACACACTTGCTGATCTTAAAAAAAATCCAACACAAAACAGAAAAGATGTTTTGTATGGAGATACTATGATGTGGGTTTATGATTTATTTAATCCAAACGATTCATATTTAAGATTCAATGAAAAAAATGAAGCTGTTTACGGAATTGATGAATGGATTCCAACTGAAGAAGAAATAAAATATCAAGATGTAGCTTCAGAAAGAAGTTTTTTCAATTTTCTTGACCCTCAAATATTTGGAGTAAAAAGAATTTCGGCTGGTGACAGTTTATATTTTAACTTTGCCACAAGATTTTGGCTAACGCCTTTCGGTCAACAATTTATGTTGGATACATATTTTATACCAAAAAATAATTATAACAGATATCAATTAACTTTCACAAGAAATACAAATTATAGAGAAGCAGGTTATGGACTAATGTTTAAACAAACTGCTCTCAAAGTTCCGTATGGAGATATTACTTATGAAATCCACGGATGGCAACAACCAAAAGATTTGAAATTTTATGCAAGTGAAATGGATTTTGGTGGAATGGTTGCTCTTGATTATAATATAAATATAAAAGAAAATTTTGATGTAACTATTGGTGGAGGATATAAATCTAGAGGTTGGGTTCCAGGTGTCATTGACATGAAACCGTCTGGATTTTTTAGAGCTGGGATAGTAACAAAGTTTTAAGTAAAAAATAAATTTATAAAACTTTTCCCTGTGTAAAATTTTGCACGGGGATTTTTTTTGCTCAAAACTTTTAAGTCTCGCAAAATATTTCAGGAAAAAATATTTGCAAAAAAATCTCCATATGAAAAAATCTTTTTTTCTTTTACCTCTCAACAAAAAATTTTCCTTTGAAAATTCTAGACAAACAACATATAGTCTCGGTCATGAAAAAATTTTACTATATTTTGTGATGAAAGTATGCTATAATTTTTTTGGTCAAATTAATAATTAAGGAGAGGGTACACATGAATGTAGAAAAATGGCTAGGTTCTGAGAACAAATTGGGTCAGGACATCTGGGAGAAAAAGTACAAGTACGGAGATGAAAACTTTACTGAATGGCTGGAGCGTGTTTCTGGTGGACAGGATTATATAAAGGAAATGCTCATTAACAAAGAGTTTATATTTGCTGGTAGAATTCTTTCTAATAGAGGACTTCATCATCTTGGTAAAAAAATAACTTATTCCAACTGCTACGTGATAACTCCCCCTGAAGATACTATCGAGTCAATTTTTGAGACAGCAAAAAAACTTGCTCGAACTTATTCTTACGGTGGTGGATGTGGCGTAGATATTTCCAAGCTCCGACCACACGGAAGCGGAGTCAACAACGCAGCAAAAAGTACAACTGGTGCAGTTTCTTTCATGGAACTTTATAATCACACAACAGATGTCATTGGGCAAAAAGGGCGTCGAGGTGCTCTCATGATTTCCATTGACGTGAATCATCCAGACATCGAAGACTTTATAAAAATAAAATCTGACTTACATAAAATTAAGAAGGCAAATATTTCTGTAAGAATCGACGAAAAATTTATGCGTGCAGTCCGTGATGGAAAAGAACACGTTATGGAATTTACCGTAATAGACACTGGGGAAGTTATAAGACGAACAGCTGACGCAAGAAAATTGTTCAGAGAATTTGCAAGACAAAACTGGGATTTTGCTGAGCCAGGAGTTTTGTTCTGGGATAAAATCAAAGAGTGGAATTTGCTTTCAGAAGATGACGAGTTTGAATTTGCTGGAACAAATCCTTGTGCTGAAGAACCATTACCAGCTGGAGGAAGTTGTCTTCTTGGTTCAATAATTCTGCCGTCATTTATTGATAACGGAGAATTTAATTTTGAGAGATTCAAAGTTGCAGTAGAAAAAAGTGTGCGAGCATTAAACGAAGTCTTGGAAGAAGGTTTACCTCTTCATCCCCTCGATGAACAAAAGCAGTCTGTTGGAGACTGGAGACAAATAGGGCTTGGTATTTTGGGTGTTGGGGATCTTTTAATTGAGATGAAACTTAAATATGGAACGGAAGAATCTCTAGTGTTTTGCGACAAGATTGCAAAAACTATGATTGACTCAGCTATTAGAGCCAGTGCAATTTTGGCAAAAGATTTTGGTCCTTATCCAAAATTCAAAGTTGATAAAATTTTGGCGTCCCCTTTCTTCAAAGAAAATGCTTCGCCTGAAACTGTTGAGCTTGTTAAAAATCATGGACTAAGAAATTCTCAACTATTAACTATTGCTCCAACTGGTTCTATCGGAACAATGTTGCAAATGAGTACTGGTATCGAACCAAACTTTGCATTTTCTTATACGAGAAAAACTGAGAGTCTTCACGGCGAGGACAAAATTTATCAGGTTTATATTCCCATTGCAGAAAAATTCCTCTTGGAAAATAATTTGGATGCAACAGCAGAATTGCCAGACTATTTTGTTACAGCACAAAATCTTGATCCAGTGTCAAGAATAAAAATGCAGTCAATTTGGCAGAACAGGATTGATGCAAGTATTTCTTCCACTGTCAATCTCATAAACAAAACTACTGTGGAAGAAGTCGAGAAAATTTATATTGAGGCATGGAGTTCTGGTCTAAAAGGTGTTACAATATATAGAAGTGGTTGCAGACGAGAAGGAATTCTTGTAGTTGATGCTGAGAAAAAAGAAGAGTTGATTCTTCCACCAAGCGAAAAAGGTTTCTTACGTGGTGAGCAAAAACCTATTGCTGAAGATACAATTTATTATCCGAACCCAATAAGAATTGGTTGCGGAAAAATTAATGTGATGATAGGATATTCTCCATCACAAAGATGTATCCAAGATATTTATGTGGTGCGAAGCGGTGTCGGTGGATGTGAAAAAAATATTCAGGCGGTTGCAATTTTGATGTCTGGAGTTTTAAGACTGGGCGGAAATTTATTTATGCTTGAGCGAGCCATTGAAGGAGTGAGCGGATGTACCTCTTTCGCAACTGCTCGAGCAAAAAAAGAAGATGTTGCACTTGGAGGAACTTGTCCATCAGCTATCATGAATGTTTTGAAAAAATTTGAACATGAAATGGGTCTCAACGATGAGGAAAAAGCTGCTATACTTTTGAAAGCGAAAGAAATAAAAGAGAAAGTTGTCGAAGAGAAGAAAAAAGAGAACCCACTTTTTGTAGCTCATTGTCCAGAGTGTGGTCAAGAGATGGATATTTCTGGTGGATGTTATTCTTGCAGAAGCTGTGGATATTCTAAGTGTGAGTAAAAAGTTTTGCAATTTTTTTTGATAGCATAGAAAAAATAAATGTAATATATTGTTTGAGGGTCAGTATTTTATTGCTGGCTCTTATTTTTGTTATTTATATATAAATATTTCATTTATAAAAATATAGATATATGAGAAAAAATATGTTAAAATATATTTAGCTAAATTTATTATATGTTGGTTGCAAGGAGGATGAAAATTTTGAAGTGTGTTGCTGTTGATTTGTTTTGTGGTGTTGGTGGGCTTACTTATGGTGTTCAAAAATCTGGAATAGAAGTTATAGCTGGAATTGACATTGATGAGTCATGTAGGTTTGCTTATGAAAAAAATAATGGTTCTATTTTTATAAATAAAGACATAACTTCTATTTCATCTTCAGAACTCAATTTATTATATCCTAAAAACTCCATAAAAATTTTAATGGGTTGTGCTCCATGCCAACCTTTCTCCAAATATACAGATAGATATAGAAAAAACGGTCATCAAGATGAAAAGTGGAAATTATTATATTCTTTTTCAAACTTAGTTGAAGGAATTTTGCCAGATATAATTTCTATGGAGAATGTTGCTGCTCTTCCTAAAACTGATGTGTTTAATGATTTCATAAAAAAGTTGGAAGAACTAGGTTATTATGTAAGTTTTGATATTGTAAATTCTGCTTCATATGGTGTTCCTCAAAATAGAAAAAGATTAGTGCTTTTAGCGTCGCGATTTGGTAAAATAATTTTAGTTCCTCCATTTACATCTCCAAATAAATATCCAACTGTTCGTCAAGCAATAGGTCATCTCCCTCCTTTAAAACATGGGGATTTTTCTGCAAAAGATTTATTACATAGGTGTGCAAAGCTTTCTAAGATGAATATTGCTAGAATAAGGCAATCAAAGCCAGGTGGAACATGGAGAGACTGGGACGAAAAATTAAGGCTTAAGTGTCATAAAAAATCTAGTGGCAAATCTTATTCTTCCGTATATGGTCGGATGTGTTGGGATGCTCCTGCACCAACTATAACCACTCAATTTTTTGGATATGGAAACGGTCGATTTGGTCATCCAGATCAGGAAAGAGCACTTTCATTAAGAGAGGGTGCAATACTTCAATCTTTCCCAGAGAATTATTTGTTTTTAGATCAAGAAAAAAATCTTAATACTAGAAATATTGGAATGCACATCGGCAATGCGGTTCCAGTTGAATTAGGTCATGCAGTTGGATTAAGTATTTTAAATCATTTAAAAAGAGAAGGTAAACTATGACAGTAGAAAACAAAAATATTTCTCATGAAAATAAACTTAAAGCTGATTTACAGATAGCAACACTCAATAAAAATGTAAAGTATGATACAAAAGATTATACAGTTGAATTACTTGTTGAAAAATTTACAAAAAAATCATTTTTTATCCCTGAATATCAAAGAGCTGATGTATGGACTTCTGAGAATAAAAACTTTTTTATAGAGTCTCTTTTTCTAGGTTTGCCAATTCCTTTTATGTTTTTCGCAACTTGTTCAAATGGTACATTTGAAATTATTGACGGAGCTCAAAGGACTAGAACAATTAGCGATTTTATTGGGAATAAATTCAAAATAGAAGGACTTAAAAAATTGACAGAGCTTAACGGTTTCTATTATGAAGATTTACTAAATGCCCGAAAAGATAAATTTTTAAATATTTCTTTAAGGATTATAATATTAGATGAAAATACAACAGAAGACGTTAGAATAGATCTTTTTCATAGAATAAATACAGCTGGTAAAAATGCCGTCCCATCTGAAGTTAGACGTGGTGCATATCGCGGGAAATTAACTTCTTTTATTGAATTATGTTCAGACAATAAAGATTTCATAAAATTGGCTCCTCTATCAGCAAAAAAAGTAAATCAAAAAGATCGATTTGAATTTGTCTTGAGATTTTTTGCATATTTAAATAATTATGAAAATGTTGGAAATGAAGTCAAAAATTTTTTAGATGAATATCTTAAGAATAATCTTAATAGTTTTGACGAAGAAAAATTTAAAAAAGAATTTGAATCAATGTTGAAATTTGTTGAGAAACATTTCCCATTTGGCTTTGCTAAATCAAAAGACTCAAGTACAACTCCTAGGGTTAGATTTGAAGCTATTTCAGTTGGTGTTGCTTTGGCTCTAAGAGAAAAAATTAACTTATATCCAACAAATATAGATTGGTTGGATTCTCATAAATTCAAAGAATTAACTACTTCCGATGCTAGTAATAATAAAGGAAAATTGGAGGAAAGGGTAGTATATGTAAAAAATCAACTATTAAAAGGGTGATTGTAATCATGGTTTCCACAAAAGAAATTTTTGCAACTAGAAAAAATGAAGTGACAGAGTTTTACAATTTTTTAAATAATTTTGTCGAAATAAATCCAAAATCTTTATTCCGAATTTTAAAATCAAATTTTCTTTTGATGCTATACAATTTAGTAGAAGCAACTATTATGAAAGGTATTGAGGAAATTTATGAGAAGATTAAAGATGGTAGCCATTCATACAATAGTCTTATAGTAGAACTACAAAAGATTTGGTTAGATCATAATTCTACAAATCTCTTTAATAATTCTTTAGATAAAAATGGACACAGCAAAGGTTTTAAAAATGTTGTTGATGAAATCATATTAAATCATTCTATGATTTTTAATAGAAAAATGATTGGAATAAATGGAAATTTAGACGATAATGTAATAAAAAAAATTTGTGATCGCCATAAGATTAGGTATAAAGTCCCACAAGCTGAAAAGCTTGAAATAGTTAAAAATGCTAGAAATAATTTAGCACATGGTTTGGTTTCTTTTTCTGAATGCTCTAGCAATCTTACATTAAATGATTTAGATAAAATTCAAAATGAGGTCTTCCAATTTATTGAAAAAATTATTGATGGTATGGAAAATTATTATACAAAAAATTCCTATCTAAAAAAAAACAATTCATCTACAAACAATATATAACAATAAAAATTTTCCAAAAAAACATACGGGAGAAAAAATAATGATAGAATTTTTTATAGCAAAAAAATATATGCTGGACAGAAAGAGGCAGAGCCTAGTTTCTATTATTGGTATCACAATAGGAATTCTCGTTCTCACAGTTTCAATCGGAATTTCAAATGGTCTCGACAAAAATATGATTCAGAGCGTGCTTTCCATCTCCAGCCATATTCTTATAAAAAATGGCAACGGAAAACCTATCGAAGATTATAAAGAGAAAATAAAAAAAATCGAGCAATATCCAGAAGTGAAGGGAGCAGTTCCCAGCGTCCCACTTCAAGGTATCATAAAAATTAAAAATAAATATTCCGAATATGTTTCTGGGATAAAAATTGAAGGTTTCGATTTGGCAGCAGCAAAAAAATATATGAACTTGGAAAGCAAACTTAAGAGCGGAAAAATTCTTGAGAACAAAAATGATGGTATACTTATTGGATCAGAACTTGCGGCGGTCTCTTCTGCCACAGTTGGTGACAAGATTACCCTCATCACTCCTGATGGAAAACCTATTGAGATGGAAGTTATGGGAATATTTATGACGGGATATTTTGATTATGATTCAAATGTTGTCATGATAAATTTTAAGACCGCACAATATATTTCTTACTTGGGTGACAAGGCAAAAGATATCGGAGTTATTTTGAATAACCCGTATAAAGCTCCTGAAGTTGCAACGAAACTTTTTCAAGAGCATAGAATTATCGGCAGGACTTGGGGCGAGCTCAACAGAAATCTTTTGTCGGCTCTCACACTGGAAAAAACTGTCATGATTATAGTTTTTTCTCTCATAGTTATCATCGCTGGATTTGTCGTGTGGGTAATTTTAAATATGCTGGTTCGTGAAAAAATTAAAGACATAGGAATTCTTAGGGCTATGGGATTTTCTAGAAAAAATATCTCAAGAATTTTTTTGATACAAGGTTTAACTTTGGGTACAATTGGAATTGTTTTTGGCGTGATAATTTCTCTCATACTTTTGTGGTACATCAAAAATTATTCGCTCCCTGGAATTACTAGCATTTATTATATCCAAAAAATTCCCATCGAAATTAGTGTGAAGGAAATTGGAATAATTGTTGGGGCAAACTTTCTGATAATTTTATTGTCGAGCTTTTCTCCTGCATATCGTGCGTCAAAACTTGAGACACAGGAGGCGTTAAAATATGAGTAAAAATGTTTTAAAGCTCCAAGATATTATAAAAAATTATGTTGGCAAAACAGAAGAGCTCCACATTATTCGGAAACTTAATGTAGAAATTAATGAAGGTGAATTTGTTTCCATAATTGGAAAATCAGGAAGCGGGAAATCTACACTCTTGAATTTGATTGGGCTTCTGGATAAACCCACAAGTGGAAAAATTTTCATTGACGGGCAAGATACTGAGCTCATGACTGACTCGCAAAAAGATAAAGTGAAAAATAAAAAGCTCGGATTTATTTTTCAGTTCCATTATTTGCTGAAAGAATTCACTGCACTTGAAAATGTTATGCTCCCTGCTTTGCTAGAAAATTATGACAAAAAATCTGAAGTAGAAAAGCGAGCACTATTATTATTGAAAGAAGTTGGGCTTGAAGATAGAGTTCATCACAAACCAACTGAACTTTCTGGCGGAGAAAAGCAGCGTGTTGCAATTGCTCGTGCTCTTATAAATTCTCCGAAAATAGTTTTGGCAGATGAACCAACAGGAAATTTGGACGAAGAAACCAGCGAAACTATCCATGAGATTTTTAAAAAGATAAATAAAAATTTTGGTCAGACAATTATTGTTGTTACGCACTCAAAAGAACTTGCTAAAATCACTGATAAAAGTTTGTTCCTGAAAAAGGGTAATGTACATTTTTCAGAGAATGAGTTATAATAGGGTAACCAAATTTTCACAAATCAAATTTTAGGGAGTGGTAAATTATGAAGATGATAATTCACGGCAAACATTTGGCAGTTACAGCAGCGATGAGATTATACGCTGAAGAAAAAATTGGAAAGGCGACCAAACATTTTGATAACATATTGGAAATTGACGTAACGCTTTCTGCTATGAAATCGAAGTCTGGGCATCATCACACAGTTGAGGCTCTAGTTTATATTAACGGTGCAACAGTGAAAGCTACTGCAACTCAAGATGATTTGTACAATGCAATCAATGATGTGAGTGAGGCTCTTGATATCCAGATTAAAAAAATCAAAGAGAAAAGACGAGATGATCATCATCTTGGACATATTCGTGGTTTAAAATATAATTCTGAAACAAAAGTTGTTGAGAAAGAAAGCTCAAGAAATGTTGTCTCGACTTCCATAGATATTCGACCAATGGCTCTTGATGAGGCTATTTTACAACTTGAATGTTTAGGAAGATTTTTTTATCCATTCGTTAACTCTGAGACCAACGAACTAAATGTTATTTACCGTCTACCAAGTGGTGACTACGGTCACATTGAACCACCAAAATTTTAAGTGAGAGAAAAAATTAAGTTTATATTTATTTGAAAATTTATAAGTAAAAAGTTTTCTAAAACTTTAAATAAAAACGAGGGTTGTATTTTTTATAAGCTCTCGTTTTTTATTTCGAGAAAAAATTATTTATATATTAAATATTTTACTTTGACTTTTTTAAATTTTATGATACAATACCTAACGTGATTGATAAACGAAATAATTTATTAAGATTTTTAAGTATGGAGGTTTTTAATGGCACATTCTACATCAGCAAAGAAGAGAATCGAAATAGCTGAAAGAAATAGAAAGAGAAATCAAGCGGTTAAGTCAAGAGTGAAAACTATGGCTAAAAAAGTTTTGTCTGCAATTGAAGATAAATCAAAAGAACTTGCTACAACTTCTTTATCTGTTGCTTATAAAGAATTAGACAAAGCAGTTTCAAAAGGAATTTTGAAAGCAAATACTGCTGCAAGAAAAAAAGCGCGTCTCGCTTTAAAAGTTAACGCACTTTAATAATTTTATAAAAGCTAAAAATTCTAAGGGTGTCAATTGATACTCTTTTTTTCTTTGCTGAAAAAGTTGCACAAATAAAAAAAGGTTTTTGGTTGAGAACTTTTTCCTACAAATTTATTTGATAATTGAAAACATTGTGTTAATTCAGTTTTTAAATTTTAGAAACACCAATATGTTCTTTTTTCATGACAGATTAGATTGTAAATCAATGCAACCTTCTCCAGTAATAACAAGTCTGCCTCCTTTTCTTGTTGTGTTTCTTCTAAGTTCTCTAGTTCCTTCTCCGCCATCAGACATAGAAATTTTTATAACTTTGCTTTTAGGTGAAACTTTTTTTATTTATTTTTTAAAAAAACCAGTAACTTCTAAATAACTTAAACTACCTTTAAAAGAATCTATCATTAAAATTATTTTCATAAAATTTTCCTTTTGTTTAGTTATCAGAGAAATTTTACTATTATTTTTCAAACTTGCCAAGTAAAAAATCACATACTTTTTCGACTTGCTTTTTGATGATATGTAACATATAATATTTAATAAAATCTGAGAAAACATAGGAGGAAAATTTTGAAAAAAAAATTCTTGGAATATCTAAAAACTAATTACAATAGTTTTAGTAAAAGTGATAAAAAAATTGTTGATTTTATAAAATTTCACGAGAACAGATTAGCTTTTATAAACATAACTGAAATTGCCAGCGAAGTTAAAACTAGTCCAGCAACAATTACTAGATTTGTTCATAAACTTGGATATACAAAATATTCTGATTTTCAAAAAGTTTTTCAAAAGGAAGTCGAAGCAAAAGATGCTCCAATGAAAAAATTAAAAACAAGCATAGAAGATTCTTTGCGAGAAAATGTTTTGCAAGATGTAGTGGAAACAAATATTGAATTGCTGAAGTCTATGAATTGTGCCGAGTTAGAAAAAAAAATAGATACCGCTATTGAATGGATAAAAAAATCTAGAAAAATTTATATTTTGGGGGCAAGAGGTTCATATTCTTTGGCGTACCATCTTTATTATATTTTAAAAGAATTTCGCGATGGTGTTGAACTTTTAATTTCTGGTGCTTCTGATTTCACTGATAAATTAGTTTTCTCTGAGAAAGATGATTTACTTTTTGCGATTTCTTTTCATCCATATACAAATTTCACCTGCCAAGTCACAGAATTTTTCAAAGAAAATAAAAACAAAATTATTACTTTGACCGATAAAGATAATTCTGTCCTTGCAAATTTGTCTGACTTGGTAATTACTTCAAAAAATAGCGGCAAGGCACACACTTATATTCCTTCTTTTGCTGTTTTAAATGCTCTATTATTAAAACTTGGTGTAGAAAATAAAGAAGAAACTTTTACTAGGCTTGACAGATTAGAAGTTGTAACGAAAAAATTTAATATTTACAGAGATAACTAATCTATTAAAAAATTATTTATCCAAAAATAACTTATAATTTTTTTCTAATAAAAAACAGAGCTGAGAAATTCAGCTCTGTTTTTTGTTTTTCTTAATTTTTTATTTTATTTTTCTTTATTAAATCTTATCTTATATTTCTGTAATAAGATAAATATTCTTTAACTGAAAACTTTTTCCATTCAGAATAAAATTCTATGAAATAAGTTAGTGGTTCAAAATTTTTCTCTTTAGCAAATAATTCTTTGTAAATTTTTTCTAAACTTTCTATATAATTTTTTTCTTTTTTAAATTTCGTAAGCCCTAAGTCAAACACAAATTTTATAGCACTAGATATTGCATCAAATTTCATTTTATTTGTAATTGACTCATCGCTTAAACTCAAAGCTTTTGCAAAATATTCTTTTGCTAAATCAGGATTTTTTATTAGCTCATAAGCTTTAGCTATTTTCAAATAAATTTTGAAAAGTTCACACTGATTTGGTTTTGAAGATTTTAAAGACACCTCTAATGTTTTTATAATTTCTTCGATATTAATTATTTTTTTATCTATTAGACCTATTTCTAACATATTAAAATAAATTTCTCTTTTTGCATTGTCTGGTGCCTCGGCTAATAGAGAAAAAAATGTTTTTACAGATTTCTTTCTTCTACTAAAATTTTTATAACCTATTTCAGCAAGTGTAATTTTGATTTTAAGTTTCAAAATTTTATCTTGAACTCTTTTCCCTTTAGAAAGAGGAGTCAAAATAGTCACAGCCTCTTTTACTTTTCCTGTTTCAAAAAGTGCAACAGCATAATAATACATAATTGTATGGCAAACAATTTCTGTAACAGTCTGAATTTCAGTTTTGTATCTCTCTACCATGGAAATCGTCTCTTCAAAGTTTCCTGAATTATTATTTATTTGAACGCTCATCAAAATTAAATCTTTTAAATTGTGAAGTTCTTTTTTACCGAAATGACCAAGCATTCCTTTTCCAATATAATATTTCGCATATTTCATATTACCATTTTCAAAAAAAAGTTTTCCAATTGTGAAACAATATTTTGAATTGTCAACTGATTCAAGTTCAAATATAGCCTCATCTATATCTGTTACACCTGTTTTTATAATCATATTTTTTGCAAGCAAATCATCCAAAAATTCTTTTGCCTGTTCAGCCTTTGATTTTATTATTTCGTCAAAATCAGCATGATCTTTAATATTTTTTTTCTTAAAAACTTCGTTGAAATTTTCACAAATAAGTTTTACAATATTTGGAGTAGCACCTCTTCTTTTTGTTTCTATAAGTGCTAATGATATTTTTGAAAATTTCTGATTTGCAGCAAGTTCTTCTTGAGTAATATCGTATTTTCTTCTAAGAATTGCTATCTTCTCATGTGGTGACAAATACTTTTTCATTTTCATTCCTCCTCTACCTAATTTACCAACAAAAAATATATTGAGTATGAGAAATTATACACTTATATTTTCTATTTGTCAAAAAAAAAACATGTCATAAAACTGTGGTAAAATTTAAAATTATAATATAAAATTACATTATAAATAATTTTGAACTTATAATACTAAATTTTAAAAGCACAAAATAGAAAATTTTGTGCTTTTTTTATATTTTTTATAATATAATTTTTAGTTTACAGTTTTATTGTTGTAGAAAAAATTCAACAACAAAAGTTGTACCGCTTCCAAGCTCAGATTCTAAAATTATTGTGCCTTTAAAATTTTGAATAATTTCTTTTACAATGGCAAGTCCAAGTCCTGAACCAGAAAGATTTGTCGTTCTCGCTTCATCAACTCTATAAAATCTTTCGTAAATTTTTTTGTAATTTTCTCTAGAAATTCCAATTCCATTATCAGAAACTATAAATTTATATTTGCCTTCCTCTTCCAAAAAAGTTATATTTATTTCTGGACTTTGATTAATATTATAAATTATTCCATTCTCAACAAGATTTTTTAAAATTAAAATAATTTTATCAAAATCTATTTTTATTATTTCTTCTGAATATTCTTTTGAAAATTTGCCATGAAAATTTATTTTAGCATTTTTATTTTTTATAAGTCCGTTCAAATTTTCTGTTAAAGAATTTTTAATTTTAGAAATTTTTATATCTTGAATATTTAAGAAAGAATTATTTTCTATTTTTACAAGATTTAAAAAATCTGAAATTAAATTTTCAAGTTTATTAATATTTTTATAAATAATATTTAAAAATTCTGCTTTTTTATCTTGTGGTGAATCTTCAAGAGCAATAAGATATCCTTTTATATTTGTAAGAGGAGTTTTCAATTCGTGGCTAACATTACTAATAAATTTTTTTTGTATTTCTGAAATTTCTTTTATAAAAGTAATATCTTTTATCATTATCAAATAATTTTCAGATTCTTCAAAATATTTTATCGTGACCAAAAAATGTTTTTTTAAACTTATCAAATAAACTTCTTCACTAATTTCTTTTTCTATATTTTGATTTTTATTTTTTTCTTTAATTCTATTATTTTTTAGAAAATTTTTTATAATATTTATAATTTCAATGTGTTTTATACTTGCAAGACAATTATTTGTGGTTGCAGGTTGAAAAAGATAATCCAAAGTTTTATTTTTAGAAATTATTCCAAAATTTTTATTTGTTAAAACTATTGCCATATCCACAGAATTTATTATTCCAACTAATTTTTTCTTTTCTAATTCTATTTTTTCAAGTTCTTCCACTGAACGATGAAATAAAAAATCTCTTCTTTCTTTTTCTGCTTTTTCAAAAAAACCAGTTTTCAAAGTTGAGAAAAAAAGTTTGAAAAAAGCTAAATCCAAAATTATAAAAAATAAAATACTAAAAATTAATTTGGGTTTGCTATCATTGTTCGACCAAACAAAAAAAATTTCTAAAAATAAAATTAGAGCTATTTCTATTATTTCTTTTCTTCTAATTTATAACCCACCCCCTTGAGAGTTTTTAAACTTTTAGTAAGCGTCGGCAACTTCTCCCGCAACTTTGAAATATAAACATCGACACTTCTATCTCCAGAAAAATAATCCGTCCCCCAAACCATATCCAAAATTTTTTCACGTGTCAAAACTATTCCAATATTATTTAGCAACAACAAAAGCAAATCATATTCTTTTTTCGAGAGGTCAATTTCTTTCTCTTCAAATTTTACAAGTCGTTTTTCTTCATCAACAAAAATTTTCTCAAAATTATATTTTAAATTTTTAGAATTTTTATTTTTTGTATCCAATGATGAATTAGAAGAATTATTCGCTAAAAGTTTTTGTGCTCTCAAAATTAATTCCCTGGGGTCAAAAGGTTTTTTCATATAATCATCTGCTCCAAAAGTTAGACCTTCAAGCACATCTTCAATTTCTCCCTTAGCCGACAAAATTATAATTTTGGGATTTCCATACTCTTCAGAAAGACTTCTAATAATTTTCACAAAATTTTTCCCGTCAAGATTTGGTAACATCAAATCCAAAATTATTAAATCATGATGATTTTTTTTCAGAATTTTCATTCCTTCTATTCCATCACTTGCAACTTCAACTTCATATCCTTCTTTTTGAAAATAAAAAGCCACAAGATTTTGAATTTCTATGTCATCTTCAACTATAAGAACTTTCATTTTATCACCTCGTGGCAAATTTTATATATAAATTTTTTTATTTTTAATTTTTTTAAATCTCTAAAAAAGTTTTGGCATAACTTGAACTATAATTATAGTTATTATTCCAGCTACAACAATTGACGTTGCGCTCATTGCTCCTTCAACTTCTCCAAGTTCAATTGCTTTTGCAGTTCCACTCAGATGACTTGAGCAACCTATCCCAACTCCTTTTGCAACGGGATGGACATTTCCAATTAATTTAAAAATGGAAGTCGCCATAACATTTCCAGAAATTCCTGTTACAACAATAGAAAAAATTGTTATTGGTGGAAGCCCTCCAAGTATTTTGCTTGCCTCAGTTCCAAATGGGCTAGTGATTGATTTTGGAATAACCGATAAAATTATTTTAGAATCTATTCCTAA
The DNA here is from genome assembly GCA_051647385.1 of Fusobacteriaceae bacterium. Classification (GTDB taxonomy): domain Bacteria; phylum Fusobacteriota; class Fusobacteriia; order Fusobacteriales; family Fusobacteriaceae; genus JAGNZR01. Next base: position 4,841 of record JBOFDW010000011.1, on the reverse strand, counting down.
TAATTTCCCGATAAAATAAACAGAAATTATTGCGGTAATTGCACCAACTATTGCTCCAGTTAAAATAGGAATGTAATGTTTTTTTAATAAATGGAACTGCCTATAAAGTGGAACTAAAAGTGCAATTGTCGCTGGACCTAAAAACAAATCTAATACATCTCCACCTTTTTTAAAATATTCCAAAGGTAAATCAAAAAAATATAAAACTCCAATTATGAAAAGTCCTGTTATTAAAAGTGGATTTAAAAATGGATTTTTATATTTTTTGAAAAGTACAGCGATGCCTTCATAGATTCCGATAGAAAATATAAGCCAAAAAAATCTATTATTAAAAATTATTTCTTTCAAAACTTCTGACATTATTTTTTCTCCTTCTCAAATTTTGCCAAAAATAAAATCATAAAATGAACTGTCTTAGCTGTGACTGCCATTGTAATTCCTGTGGTAATTATCAAAAGAAAAATTATTTTTAAAAATTGTGGCAAAATATCTTTCGTATATTCAATTATGCCAACCATACCAGGAATTAAAAATAGCATCATATGAAAAATTAAAATATCAGCAGTTTTTTCTATTTTTGAAAGCTTGATAATTTTTGTTTCCAGCAAAATATAAAAAAGAACCATGCCAATCATAACGCCTGGCAGTGGTATCTTTAAAAGTTTCTCCAAGATAAATCCTGTATAATTTATAGCAAATATTATTGCAAGTTGTAATAACATAAATTTCCTTCCGTTTTATTCTAATCTTCATAATTTTTATTTTTTGAATATTTTTATATTTATTTTTTAGTCTCTTGCTTTCATCTGTGGAAATAAAATCACGTCACGGATAGATGGAGAATTTGTAAGCAACATAATCAGTCTGTCAATTCCTATTCCAAGTCCGCCAGTCGGTGGCAAAGCATATTCAAGAGCCTCAATGAAATCGTCATCTATTACTGGCATCGCTTCGTCATTTCCTCTCATAGCTTCCTCAACTTGATCTTCAAGTCTTTTTCTTTGGTCGGCTGGGTCGTTGAGCTCCGTAAATGCATTTGCATATTCTCGTGCGTCAATAAAAAGTTCAAATCTATCTGTGAATCTTTTGTCTTCACTATTTCTTTTTGCAAGAGGAGAAATTTCCACTGGATGTCCAAAAACAAAAGTTGGTTGAACAATATGCTCTTCACATTTTTGCTCGAAAAATTCATTTATAACATATCCGATAGAATTCATATGAGGCGCAACTTCAACTTTGTTTTCTTTTGCAATTTTTTTTGCCTCTTCAAAATCTTTTATTTTCCAAAAATCTACACCTGTAATTTCTTTTACAAGGTCAACCATGTGAACTCTTTTAAAGTTTTCAAGTAATAAATCTTTATTATTATAATTTACTTTTGTTGTTCCCAAAACTGTTTTTGCAAGATGGGAAATAATTCCCTCTGTGAGATTCATCATATCATTAAAATCTGCATAAGCCTGATAAAGTTCCATCATTGTAAATTCTGGATTATGCCTAGTAGAAATTCCTTCGTTTCTAAAATTTCTATTTATTTCGTAGACTCGATCAAATCCACCAACTATTAATCTTTTCAAATAAAGTTCTGGTGCAATTCTTAAATAAAGTTCCATGTCAAGAGCGTTATGATGAGTTATGAAAGGACGTGCAGCAGCACCACCCAAAATTGGATGCATCATTGGAGTCTCAACTTCAAAAAAATCTCGCTCGTTTAAATAATTTCTAATTTCATTCATAATTTTATTTCTTTTTATAAAAGTTTCTTTGACATCACGGTTCACTATCAAATCAACATATCTTTTTCTATAACGAACTTCAACATCAGTGAGTCCGTGAAATTTTTCTGGGAGAGGACGAATATTTTTTGAAAGCAAAGTGAACTCACTAACTCTAAGAGTCAGCTCACCTTTTTGAGTCATAAAAAGTTTTCCAGAAAGTCCAACTATATCCCCTACAGAAACAAGAGACGCAAGTTTAAAATTTTCTTCACCAATGGAATCAGAACGAATATATGCTTGTACTGAACCAGTTTGGTCTTCGATATTTAAAAACATCGCTTTCCCCTGCTCTCTCAAATTCATAATTCTTCCAGCAGTTTTAAATTCTTGTTCTTTCGCTATTTTCTCTTCTGTATTTCCCTCTATCAAATCTTTTATCATATTTTTTTTATCATATTTTTTTCCGAAAGGGTCAATTCCCATCTGCCTAATTTCTTCAACTGTTTTCCATTTGTCCATCATGATGTGATCATCTTTGATGATATCGAAATATCGTCTCATTTATTTTTTTCTCTCCTCTTTCTTTATGTTTAATTTTTTTTCTTTTTATATTTTTATTTTTATTTTTATTTGTTTTTTAATTTTACTATTTCGACATTACTTTTTCTTTCCCAAGCAGTTCCAGGAAAAAGTTGCATATTCAATTGGAATAAAGTCATTGCATCGCTTTCTTTTCCCAAGTTTATATATGAGATTGCCAAATTAAATCTTGCCTCAGCTTGGGTTATGTCAGTTGTACGTTTGCTCAAATAAGTTTCATAAGCAAAAGAAGCTCTATCATAAAGTTTCATCTGGAAATAAGCTTGCCCCAAATGAAATCTCGACATGTCATAATTTTTATCTTGTGAATTCATGCTTTCCAAAAGTACTGTGGCTTGACTGTATCTTCTTCGTGAATAAAAATCTTTCGCTTGCTCAAACTTATTGCTCGCAGCTTCTAATTTTGCTCTCTCTTCTGGAGTTATATCAGCAGAAATAACTTCATCAGCATACGGAATTAAAGCAGGGGGCAACGCAACTTTTTCAAGTTCAGCAGTGATTTGTTTTTGAGCTAGAATTTTCTCCTCATATTCCTGCAAATATTTTTGCTCTTCTGGGCTAAACTTCATTTTTTTTAGCTCCATAATTTCCACTTTTGCATCAAGATAATTATTTGTTGCTAAATAAACTTTTAGTCTTAACAAACCAAAATATTTTTCATAAGTGTCCGTTGGAAACGCAATAGAATACAAATCAATTATTTGAAGTGCTTCTTGATAGAGACCTTTCTCGTAAAAATTTTTTGCAGCTTCATAACAATCTTGCTTAGTAAACTTATATTTCATCTTATTATATATTTTTATTTCTTTTGTTGTCCCATCATCAAAAGTTACATTGGCTGGATATATTCCTTGATACAAAGATCTAAAAGTATAAAAATCTTTCTCTTCGTTGAAAACAAATTTAAGTTCAGTGCTCTCGTCCATTTGCATATCAGATATAAATCTTTTTGGTATTCTCATATATTCACCAACCAAAACTTCATACATATCAACACCTGGTCCAACTAAAATTTCTCGACTAATATTATTTTTCCAATTATTTTTTATCTCATTTTGAACTGTTGCAGCTCCACCATCAGAAAGTTTTATTGGTATTTGTGAAGTTGTTTTTTCAGTTGCTTTTGGTGGTGCAAGTGAAGGCAAAGGCTTTCGCACCTCTTGACTCGAACAACTTATAATTACTAATAATAAAATTAAAATTAAAATATTCCTAAATTTTTTCATAACTAATTTCACATTTCCTTTTCGTAAATTTTTAACGAAGCACTTGATACAAACTCGCCTTCATCATCATGCATATCATATTTTAGCAAAAAAATCCCATCATCAAAATTTTTAGTAATATTTTTTAAATTGAAAATAATCTCATTGTCGAGTAATTTCAAAATTACCTGTGAAATATCTTTCTCTATATTTAACAAGTAAGAAAATTCTCTGCTAGTTTTTTTCACACGTAAAATCTCACCAGATTTTTCAAAATATATTTCGCCAGAAGAATTTCCTTCTTCTAGATTTTTATATTCGTATTTATATTCAACAACAAAATCATCTTCAATTTTTTCTGCCAAATAATTATAAATAGTTGGCTCAGAATTTTGAGCGTGGTCTTCTATAACAATATTAATATTCTTCATCTTCTTCTATATAATCGTCGTCGTCAAAATAAGAATCAGACTCTGAATATTTTATGTCATCATCATCCAAATCATAATATCCATCATCATCATATTTCATATCGACTGGGACTAAATATTCATCCTTCCAATACTTAATAATTTCTTGTGCGTCAGCTCTGTCGTTTACTCTTTCCACATCTTCGCTATCTTCGTCAAATAAAAACACGTGAATTTTTCCATCAAAATCTTCTGCCAAAATATATTCCTCACCGCCGTAAGAAACATTTTCGATAACATGTAATTCAAACTCATTGCCACCAATTTCGTAGCCAAAAGTCTCTCCTTGTGAATACATCCTATACCTCCCTCTCCTTTTTGTATAAATTTTATTTGTGATATTTTGTATTGTTTAAAATTCCTGTCCATCTATAAATTTGTTCCAGAAGTATAAGCCTCATCAACTGATGTGGAAAAGTCATTTTCGAAAAACTTAATCTCAAATCAACTCTATCTTTAACTTCATCACTAACTCCATACGAGCCACCAATTATGAAATTTATGGTACTCTCACCGCTTACACAAATTTTTTCTATCTGCTCTGCCATCTCTTCTGAGCTAAAATTTTTTCCGCCTATATCTAAGAGTATACTATATCCTCGATTTTTTTCAAGCTTTTTTCCTATAATCTTCAAAATTTCTTGAGATTCTTTTTCGATGGATTTATTTTTTTCATCATCGTCGCCAAAATCTTTTATCTCTCGGATATTTATTTTTGCAGTTGTTGTAAGCCTCTTCAAAAATTCTTCTATGCCTTCGTTTAAATATTTCTCTTTAATTTTTCCAACACAGATAATATTTATATTCACGTTTTTATTTTCCTTAAATTATTTTATTTTTTATCTTAA
>JBOFDW010000010.1:0-3372 GCA_051647385.1 Fusobacteriaceae bacterium | reverse complement strand
TAAATATATATTTATAAAATCTTCATCAGAAATATCTTTTCCATTAAATCTGAATCGCTCGTTTATTTTTAATATATGCGGAGAAGTAAATTTTGCAACTTTAAAATTAGCTTCCAAAAGAACAGTTTCTATTAAAGTTGTAGTTGAACCTTTTCCGTTTGTACCTGTAATATGAATTATTTTATAATTATTTTGTGGATTTCCAAGGTTCTCACAAAGTATTTTAATATTTTCTAAGTCATATTTTTTCCCCATGAAAATATATCCATAAATTTCCTTTGTGACATCTTTCATATTCATAAATTATTACTCCTTGATAAATACTTAAATATTTTTCAAAATATCTTCTACGATTTTTTTGGAATTCTCAGCAGCAATATTTACAAATTCTTTAAAATCAACATGTGCACTTCCATCAGCTTTATCAGAAATAGCTCTTATTATTACAAATGGAATCTTAAAAAGATGGCAAGTGTGAGCAACAGATGCTCCCTCCATTTCTGTACACATTGCACCAAAAGTTTTTCCAAGCCACTCAATTTTATCTTTATCAGCCACAAATTGGTCGCCACTTATTATTCGACCAAATTTTATTTTGTTTTCTCCCATAACTTTTATAGCAGATTTTTTTGCAAGTTCAAATAAATTTTTATCAGATTCAAAATTAGAATTATCCATTCTTGGAATAGTTCCAGGACTCATACCAAAAGCTGAACAATCAAAATCATGTTCCACAAGATCTGTCCCAACAACAATGTCTCCAATATTTAATTCTTTTGAAACAGCACCAGCAACTCCTGTAAAAATTATTTTTTTAACATCAAATTTTTGTATTAATATTGTTGTACAAATTGCAGAATTTACTTTTCCTATTCCAGACTCAACCAGAATAATATCTTTATTCAAAATTTTTCCAATAAAATATTTTATCCCAGCAATATTTTCTTCTCTTTCAATAACCATATCATTTTTCAGACTTTTAATTTCTTCGTGCATTGCACCGATAATTCCAATTCTCATTTAATCCTCTCCATTATTTTATATTTTATTTATTTTTGATAATTCTAAAAATTGTAATTTGTTTTATATGTATTGTCAAGCCAATTAATATTTTAAATTTTAAAAATAATAATATTTTGAATTTCAAGAATATATTTTTTTTATTTTTTCTGCAAATTTATCTGGCATCATAAAATTTGGGTTCATCACAGTTTTTAGTGCTGTAAAAGGTTTATTTCTATGAACTTTTCTTTTACTTTCTTTTCCATAAAGTTCTTCTTCAATATCGTTTTCAAATTCAATATAACTTCCAAAATCATGGTTTATACAAGAATGAATTTCCACGTTAAGGGAATTTGAATTGATAATCTCAAATTTATTTCTCCAATGATGATTATCTTTATCATAAATAGCGATATATGGAATTTTAAAATAATTTAAAAGTTTTATAAATTGTGGAATTATTCCTTTATTCCCGCATTCGATTATAGAATAATCATATCTAAATATATTTAAAAGTCTTCCCAAATATCCTATAATCATTTTATCTGTTTGACCCTCAACTAAAATAACTTTCTTTGCAAAGAAAAGTTCGCTTCGTTCACTATCTATCCAATAAGTCATATTAAATCTTTGCATTTCATCCCCAGAAAACATATCGCCCTTGTGCTGAATAAATTGTGACTCATCTTTTTCTTTTCTTGTGAGACATATAGAATGATATTCTTGTAATCCTACAAAAGAACTTGAGTGAGTTTCTATGGAAATAAGAGCACCTATTTTTGAAAGTTTAACAAAAGAATCAAAAAGTTCTCTTTGATATTGCGGAGTCAAAAAAGCTTCGGGATGTTCATAAAAAACATAAATACTTTTCATAAGTTCAATATTAGTTTTTGCTTTTTCGTTTAGAAGAGCAGCAAGGGAATGAGCTTGATTTGCATTTGAGATTGACCCAACATGATGAATTGTAACAGCACTAAAATATTTTTTATATTCATAGTAAGAAAGATTTTTTTCTTGTCTAAAAATTTTATCGTGATAATCAAATTTTAATAAAAAAGTTAATTCTTCTTTTTTTATATTTTTTATAATATTAAACTGAATATGATTTTCGTGTTCATCTATAAAATCGCCACAAAGAAAAACTTCTAAATTTTCGTCTCTAATCGCATCTTTATTAATTTTTTCTGATGGATTCAAAATAAAAAGAACAGCAGATAATAATGATGATTTTCCAGAACCATTTTCTCCTATAAGTACCATTAAATTATGATATTTAACATTACATTCTTTTATAGATTTCCAATTTTTAACTGTTAGCGATATGAGTTTCATTTAATTTCTCCTAAAAATAAAAATTTTATTCAAAGAAATTTTACATACAATTCTATAACTTGTCAACCAAACAGAAAACTTAGAAAACAAGAAAAAAAGAAGTTGACAAAAAGTTAAATTAAAAGGTATAATCGATTGTAGAAAATTTTATAAAATTAAATAATGGAGGTAAAAAAATGGATAGAGTAAAAGGAAAAATAGCTTTGGTAACTGGCGGAGCTAGAGGAATAGGAAGAGTAATAGTTGAAAAACTTGCATCTGAAGGAGCTACCATGGTAATATCTTGTGATATGGGTGACGCAACTTTTGAGCAAAAAAATGTGAAGCATGAATTATTAAACGTAACTGATAGGGAAGCTGTTTCTAAATTTGTATCAAAAATTTCTGCTGAGTTTGGAAAAATAGATATTCTTGTTAATAACGCTGGTATTACAAAAGATAGTTTGCTTGGAAGAATGAGCGAAGAGCAATGGGACGCAGTTATAAGTGTAAACTTAAAAGGTGTTTTCAATATGACACAAGCAGTTGCACCAGTTATGACAAAAAATAAATCAGGTTCTATAATAACTATGTCTTCCGTTGTAGGATTATACGGAAATATCGGACAAACAAATTATGCTGCAACAAAAGGCGGAGTTATAGCAATGACAAAAACTTGGGCAAAAGAACTTTCAAGAAAAGCGCAGATAAGAGCCAACTGTCTTGCGCCAGGATTTATTCAAAGTCCTATGACAGATGTTCTTCCTCCAAAAGTTATCGAAGGAATGTTGGGAAGAACTCCGCTTGGAAGAATGGGAACGGCTAATGATGTTGCAAATGCAGTTTTATTCTTGGCTTCAGATGAATCTTCTTTTATAACTGGAGAAACAATTGCTGTAACTGGTGGACTTGTAATGTAAAATTGGTGTTATGATATAAAAGGTGACAGATTTTATCTTTCGTATTATGTTAAAATATAATATGAAAGAGGAGTTGTTAAATTATGGAAAGAAAAATTTATGACGATGAATTTAAAAAAGAAATTGTAGAATTAGTAAC
>JBOFDW010000009.1:0-2854 GCA_051647385.1 Fusobacteriaceae bacterium | reverse complement strand
TAAAGTTCCATAAAAACTCCATGCATAGTTATGCTTGGGCTATAATATTTTATAATAAAAGTGTTATATCTTGTTATGTTTTCTGTTGTGTCATCAAATTCTGCACGTGCCAAAATAATTTTTGTATCTTTAACTTTATACATAAAATCAAAAGGAATTTCAACGTTTTTTGTTACGACGATTAAAGGATAATTTTTTTTGAAATAGTTATTTAAGTTTTCTTCTCTTTTTTCTAAAGGAAGCGAATCTAAAAATTTAAATTCTTGTTGAGAAAAAACTTGTACTCCATCAAACTCATCCTCATCAAAATGTCCATTAAGAGCCAGCAATGGTCTGAAAATATTTGTACCAGAAATAAATCTGTCATCAATAAACTCATGGTTGCAAAGAATTTCTAAATTATTTTTTTCAATAAATTCTTTTACAGAAAGTGCTTTTCTTCCCATTTCTCCAGATTTCTCCTTCTTATCTTTATTTTTAGATATAAGTTTTTTTGCTTCTTCTGCAAAAACTTTTGCCGAATCTACGCCAAGTTGTTTGAGCCTATAATTTCTTGCTGCAACTTCAATTATTACAGCAATATTTCTTCCTTTTTTTACTGGCAAATCAAATTCTGGAATTTCTACACCTAAAAAATTTTTGCAAATAGTATCAAGTCCCAATCTATCATAAAATTTGTCGTTATCCCATGATTCTAAATTAACTAAAATATTTATTCTCTTACTGTTGCGTGTACTTTTAAGTCCAAATAAAGTTGAGATATCTACTTTTGAATCATTCTCGCCTTCAAGAAAATAATCGTTTGATTTATGATAAATTTTAAATCTATTATATCCAACAAGTTCGTCCACAGCTTCTTTACGAATAAGAACAAATTTATCTGTAATAAATTTATGCCCTCTTTCTATTAGTTCAACAATAATTCCGTACTGAGCTTCTTTATCTCCAGAAAGTAAAACTCCAACTCCTTCGATTTCCATAAAAGCATAATCTTCAAGGAGCAATTCTTCTGCCATATGTTTTTGTAAAAAAAATTTTAAATCTTTTATAATTTCAAGTGAAGATATTTTTGCTTTTAAAATAGGTTTGTCAAATTTTTCTGCAATTTCCAAAAAATATTTATCTATAATAAAATCATTCCCCAATATTAAAGTAGAAAATTTATAATTAAAATATTTTTCTATTATTTTTTTTGATTCCTCTTTTGGAAGCCCAGAAAGATAATTACTTTCTTTTCCTCCCATGACATGGATATATCCGCTCATATCTTCGCAAATTTCTTCTATACCCAAAAGTTCAGATGAAACTCTATATACGTTTTTTTCTTTTATCTCAATATTTTCAGTAGTACAAGCAGTAAGACATTCAAGCTCCAACTCTTTGCACATATCTCTCAATGTCAAAAAATTATTTTTTTTCTCCTGATTGCTCATCTAAATTTATACCCCCAGAATTTGTCGTGATGACTTTTTCTAAAATTGCATGCCTTTTCAAATAATTTTCATCTTTGAAAAACCCTTCTTTTCTCGTTGGATAATTTCCAAATAAAATCTCATTATTTATAATCATTTGTTCAGAATTTATTTTTGAATATTTAATTGTTCCAATCACATATCTAATAATAAAAACAAAAATAATTAATAACAAAATATTCTTAAAAAGCTTTTTTCTGTTTTTTGATTTTTGCTCTCTCGTAATTTCTTTTTTCATAATTTATATTTCTCCATTTTGAAATATTTCTTTAAAGTTTGACAATAAATAAAACGAGCCACAAATTATTATAACTTTTTTATTAAAACTTTTTGCTTTTAAATAAGCTTTTTTCAAATCGTTCTCAATAAAAGTTTCTCCATTAAAAAATTTCTGTAAATCTTCACCTTTTGAACCTCTTTTATTATTTGGAATAGAAGTCAAAATTATTTTTTCAGAAAATTCTTGAATTATTTTTGCCATCTCATTTATTTCTTTGTCTTTTAAGATAGAAGTAATTATTATTATATCTTTTTTATTAAAATGTGATTTCACAGCTTTTTGCAAGGCAATCATTCCATCTAAATTATGAGCACCATCCAAAACAACAAGATAATTTTCGCATTTATAAAAGATTTCAAATCTACATTGCCATTTTACTTTTTGAGAAGCACGAGCGATTATTTCATCAGAAATACCGATATCTTTTAAGACCGTATATCCTGTTAAAAAGTTTTTGTATTGGTGTTCACCAAATAGAGAAAAAACAAAACTATTTTTATATTTGTTATTTTTAATTTTATCTTCAAATTTATTTTCTTCTCTTTCTTCTAAGTTTATTATAGTATTAAATTCATTAAAATCCAAATAAAAATTTGAATTAGAATTATAATCTTCGGCAAAAATAATTTTTTGATTAGTAAAACATTTTTCTTTAATTGCTTTTTCAAGCTCTAAACTTTTTTCTCCAACAACAACAACAGATTTATTTTTAATAATTCCAGCTTTCTCATAAGCGATTTCTTGTAAAGTATTTCCCAAATATTCTGCATGATCAAGGGAAATATTTGTAATGACAGAATAGTCTCCATCAGCAATATTTGTTGAGTCAAGTCGACCACCAAGCCCAACTTCTAAAACTAAATATTCTGCATTTTTTTCTTTTGCATATAGAAACATCATCGCAGTTATTACTTCAAAAAAAGTTGGGACTTCAGAAAGATTTATAATTGCTTGCTTTACTTTTAAATATATATTTATAAAATCTTCATCAGAAATATCTTTTCCATTAAATCTGAATCGCTCGTTTATTTTTAATATATGCGGAGAAGTAAATTTTGCAACTTTAAAATTAGCTTCCAAAAGAACAGTTTCTATTAAAGTT
>JBOFDW010000008.1:0-1568 GCA_051647385.1 Fusobacteriaceae bacterium | reverse complement strand
TTACCCAAAATTTTTAATGAGTCCGTACCTGATATTCGAACAATACCTATCCCACCCTCTCCCCTTGGAGTTGAAATTGCCGCTATTGTGTCAAACATGTTTTCACCTACTTCTTCTTTTTTACTACGATATATCTTTTGGGATCTACTCCTTCGCTAAAAGTATCAAGTCCTTCATATTGATTTATAACTTCATGAATAATTTTTCTTTCTTTTGGTGGCATAGGATTCAGTCTAGTAGTTTTTCCTGTTGCCAAAGTTTTTTCAGCAACTTTTCTTCCAAGCTCACGAAGCGTGTCGCTTCTTTTATCTTTGAATCCTTCAACATCAATAATAATCCTAACATCTCTAATAATTGTATTTATTAGATACTCAAAGTTTGTGAGTGTTTTTCCTTTTTTTCCGATAATAATCGCATTATCTTTTCCCGATAAATTTACAGTGAACAATCTTCCATCTTTTTCTGTAATTTCAGCTGTCAAATCTAAATTCATATGTGATAAAAACTCTGCTATCTTTTCCAAAATTTCTTTGTCTTTATCCTCGGAAAAAACTATTGGCTCACGAGCTATATTTTTTTCTTCAAATCTTTTATCTGTACTATTACCAGTATTATTTCTATCTTGTCTCTTATCAAAACTTTTCTCTGGTTTCTTTTCTGAATTTTTGTCTAATTTTTTTTCAAATTTCTTCTCAGAATTTTTCTCTGATTTTTTATTGGTATTTTCTCTTGCCTCTATTACTGAATCTTTTTTCTTCTGACTTTTATCTATAAATATTTCATAAATTCCTTCTTTGCTATAAAGACCAAAAAAAGAAACACTCTTTTGTTTCTCTATAACTTTTACAACATGCTCTGGCGACGCTTCCAAAATTTTAAGTGCTCTGACTATCGCCGATTCTTTGTCCTTAGATTTTATTTCAATATTTTGCTCCACAAAAATCACTTCCTTTGTTGATGTCTTTTCAATATAAAATATTGCTGTATAATTCCTGCCATAGTTGAAATTACCCAGTAGAACTGAAGTCCAGCTGGCATTTTATAAGATATGAAAATCATCATAAGTGGCATCATGTACATCATGGTTTTCATTTGAGGATTTGACTCACTTGTTCCACTAAGTTTTTGTTGTAAAAATGTGAACGCACCATTAAGCAATGGCAAAATATAAAACGGATCTGGTTTACCCAAATTTAACCACATAAAAGTTGATGTCACTGGAATTTGTGGTAAATATTTATATGCTGCTGCGATAATATTTCCTGCTACATCCTTTGACTCCGGTGTAATTCTTAGCACCCCAAACAAAGCAAATAAAATTGGCAACTGAATTATCAGTGGTAAGCATCCTGCCATTGGATTTATTTTCTTTGACTGATAAAGTTCCATAGTTTTTTGCTGAATAAGTTTTGGATCTCCCTTATGTGCAGCCTTTAGTTTTTCAATTTCAGGTTGTATCTCTTTCATTTCACGCATAGATTTATCTTGTTTCAATGTGAGAGGCAACGTTACAATTTTCACCAACAAAGTTATTCCAATAATAGCTAATCCAAAACTTCCTGTCAAAT
>JBOFDW010000007.1:0-2023 GCA_051647385.1 Fusobacteriaceae bacterium | reverse complement strand
GAAGTGCAGAAGTCATAACTTGTCTCATATCATTCAAAAGAGTCATTCGACCTTTTAAATCTGCACGAGTAAATATAGAAAAATCTTCTGGATAATTTTTTACGTATTTTGTGTTAACTATAATTGCCGTTGAACCCATAACAAAAGGTATTGCATATTCATGGCTCGGATCAATCTTTGAAAGTTTATCCAGTGCAACTGGTGCAATATTTTTATAAGTTGAAATTTTTGACTTATCTATTTTTTGTATCATATTATCATTTTTTAATATTTCCACATAATCTTGAGAAGGAACTAATAAATCATAACCTGTTGCTCCTGCTTTTATTTTTGCGTACATTTCTTCGTTGGATGCGAAAACATCTTCCACAACTTTTATTCCCGTTTCTTTTGTAAAATCAAAATAAATTTCTGCTGGAATATATTCAAGCCAGTTAAAAACATAAAGAGTGTTATCAGATTTTTTTGCAGAATTCCCACCACAAGAGATTAATAAAAATATTGAAGCCAAAACTACCAGTATTTTTTTCATTTTTTTCCTCCTAAAAATTTATATGAAAAACTAAAGCCGATTCAAATAAAACTTTAGTCCTAGAAGATAATAACAAAATTTTTTGTATGTGTCAACAAAAAAATTTTTTTAATTTTATAAAATTTCAAACTAGCAAAATTTATGTACAAAAAGCAATCAAAGTTTGCGAGTTAGTATTATATTTTTGTGTGAAATATATTATGCGACCTTTTTACATTGTAAAATCCTTCTATAAATTCAAATAAGTCCAATCTCATAGTTTCACTATCTTTTATCTTTTTCACATAAAGCATTTTTAGTTTGAGTGTTACATGAAAAAATTTTATTGAATCATTTTCGTAGCAGTTATCTTTCCAACACATTGATTGTATCACTACTTTATCTTTCAAGAAATCTTGCACCTAAATAAACGTGACATCTTTTAATTATAATAGTATATTATTCTTAGAGAATTATTTATTATTTAAAATAAATATTTTCCAAGACAAAGTTACGCCAAATATGAAACAAAAATTGTTCAGGCATGCTTGAACGTTCCTAGGGCTTAAAGGAATAATCGGTGCGGCGTGAGAAAAAAATAAGTTTGATTTTTTAAATTTAAAAATTATAATTTTATTTTTTTCTCCCAGAGTATGGATTCGAATCTAGCCGGTTTGGGTGCTTTAATAAAAGCATTGGTGGTCTCTGATTTTGGAGAGGTCTAAAAACTCGCCGCAAAACTTCATGCGTAAGAAGTGCGAGTCTCACTTGGGTTAGGGAAAGTGGGTTCATTTTTATAGAAAATGATTTTTAGATTTCTTCTTTGCTGTCTTAAATAAATAAAATTATTTTTGACAGCCTAGGAGAGAAAACTTTTTTTCAAACATTAAACATCTAACATATCTATCAATCTTTAAATTTTATATATATAAGAAAAAAGATAGATAGATCTGTTCAAATGTTTAATCTTTATAGATTTTAGTTTTTAAAATGGGGGAGAACTATGCAGATTTTTTTAGAGCAACAAGTTTTTTTATAAAACTTTCATGAAGGCTTCGCCTCAGAAGCATCAGATAAATATAGTCGCAAATATTTTGCTCCTTATTTATTCTAGCTCGTTCGCCTTCAAACTTCTTCTCTAAAATTTTGATATAAAAAATAAAAATTAATGACACTAATAAAAAATCCCCATGCAAAATTAATTTTGCATAGAGAAAAGTTTGCAGAATATTTTTATTTCTAACTTTTATTTTGAACAGTAAACTTTATAAGTAGTTGGCGTATAAATAAATAAAGTCATAATACTTATAATTACATTGCCAAAAGTTTTGTTAAATTCAACTTTTTGAACTTTGGCAGCTGAACCACAAACAGCAATTACATCAACATCATTACTCTGACCAATTCCCCCAAGAACAAATTGATTCCAATCTGAAAGTTTAGCTTTTTCTATTGCAACTTTATTTTTTGTGAAGCTGAACGATTGACTCGCACACGAGCTAACAAACAATC
>JBOFDW010000006.1:0-2686 GCA_051647385.1 Fusobacteriaceae bacterium | reverse complement strand
TAAAAAGTTTTCATTTTAAAATATTCAAATCTGTGGTATAATTTTTCTCGATGCGTGGGTGGCGGAATGGTAGACGTGCAAGCTTGAGGTGCTTGTGAGGGATTCCTCGTGAGGGTTCAAATCCCTTCTCACGCACCAAATTAATATAGAACTTAAAAATAAAATGTATATGAGTCAAAAAAGTTTTTTACAAAATAAAAGATGCACAAGATTTTTAGGTTCTATAATATTTGGTATTGAACAGTATTGACCCGCTTTTTTTGAAAAAAATTGTGGAAAATGAATTTACTTGATATAATTTCTAAATGTCAAATATAAAAACATTTACTTTTAGAAAAATTTTATCAATAAGAGATAATTAAATGAGTTGTTCAAAAGTTTTTTATGTTAGTCTGGATTATGAAGCCAATAAATTTAAAAATTATGGCTCGCCTTTTTTGCTAGTACGTCTTTAGTTGGAAAAAATTGTTTAATATTAAAAGATATGAAACTGGTAATTGCGATGGAAGCTAAAGAAAAAATTCCAGAAAAATATATTGGCAAGCTTTTCATAGTGCAGTTAATCAAATCATCAACAAAAGTTTTAAGTTTGTTTGAGATTGATTATCTACCTAAGAAGCTTTACTTAAATCTGTAAATCAAATTAATTTTGCAATTTCATTTATTTTTTTGATGTAGACACACAAAATTTTGGATATTTTAGAGACAAGAGAAAAAATTTGTTTAATCGTCGTTGAAATGCATACTCCACATATTTTGCTCATCAAAATTATGTTCTCGAATGCAAAAATTTCAATAGATCGATTTCATTTGATGCAACTAATTAATCTAGTATTTAACAAATTTAGAATTGAAACTGTGAAAAAAATTTCCTTTAGAAACAGGCTAAAAAATTATCCAGCATTTTCGAGTTCAATAAAATACAATTTTTTTTTAAGACTTATTTCAGAAAAAGAATCGCTTTTGGATATTGAAACTTTTATCATTTAAGAAACAGAATTTTAATTTTCAGCAATTTAATTGACATAGAAAAAACAGCAGCTTAAAAAACTACTGTTTTCAAGTGAATTCATCTCAATTCTTTTTACCAACACTATTTGACAAAGAACCTTATTTGATGTCAACTTTGCAGGAAAATTACCACTTGCATTCCCTATTTTTTAGGTGATTATTATATTATTCCAACTTTGCAAAATATTAGATAACACTTTATAAATTTTGCGATTTTTATTTGTCTAATCTTTTATTTCTACTTTTCCACCAACAGATTTAAACTCATCCCAAAAATTCGGATAAGATTTTCTTACAGACTCAGCACCAGTTATCGTGATAGGATTTTCACATCGGATTGAAGCCACCGCAAGAGACATTGCAATTCTGTGATCGTTCCATGCGTCAACTTCAACGCCACCTTTTAAACTTTTAACGCCTTGAATTATTAACGAGTCGCCAACTTCTTCAATTTTTCCACCAAGTTTATTCAGCTCTGTCCTAATGGAAGTAATTCTGTCTGACTCTTTTATCCGAAGTCTTGCACCGTTAATTATTCTAGTTTCCCCTTCAGAAAAAGTTCCAAGCACTGTAAGTATTGGTCCAATGTCTGGGCACTCAGAAATATCTATTATCGTACCTTTCGTTTCAGATGGAAAAACTTTTATCTTGTCAGTTTCTATCTCAAGTTTGCCTTTCATTCGCTTAACTATTTCTATAATTTCTTTATCGCCTTGCAAAGATTTAGCAAAAATATTTTTGCATGTCAAAGATTTTCCTATAAGTCCAGCCACGATCCAAAATGCAACCTGAGAATAATCTCCTTCCACAGTATAATTAAATGCTTTATATTTTTGATTGCCTTCTATTTCAAAACTTTCGTAATTATTATTTTTTATTTTTATGCCAGCAAGTTCCAAAATATCAATAGTCAAATCTACATAGCCTTTTGACTCCAAATTATTTCTGATAATTATTTTTGAGTCTCCATCTAAGAGTGGCAATGTATATAGAAGTCCTGTTATAAATTGTGAGCTAATATTTCCATCAATTTCAAAAATTCCTGCCTTCAAAGTTCCATTAATTTTTAGTGGTAACTTCCCGTCAGTTGTAGAGTAATTTATTTTTTGTTTATCAAAAATTTCATAATAAGAATTTAGCGGTCTCTCTTTTAATTTTCCTTTTCCATCAATTATTATATCGCAACTTTTTCCAGCCATGAGAACTGGTATCAAAAATCTTATACTTGATCCAGATTCGTTGCACTGAATATTTTTTTCTTTAATAGAAATTTTTCCGCCGTTACCAATAATTTCAAGAGAATTTTTTTTCTCAATAATTTCTGCTCCAATATTTCTCATGATTTCTATTGTGGTTTTTATATCCACCGAAAAATCTATGTTTCCGATTTCAGATTTCCCTTCACTTAAAGCTGCTGCTATAATTGCTCTGTGAGAATAACTTTTTGATGGCGGTATATTTATTTCTCCGCTTAACTGGTTTGGTATTATTTTTGCTATCATTTTTTATCAAGTCTCTCCCTTCGATTTGTAGAATTTTTAAACTCTTCTTTAAGTCCAGAAATATTATCGCTTTGAATAAATTCTTTTAGTAAATCTAATTTCTTCTCAAAATTTTCTATCTTTGAAAGTAAATTTTTTTTATTACCAAGAAAAAGTTCAGTCCAAAGATTTTC
>JBOFDW010000005.1:0-6438 GCA_051647385.1 Fusobacteriaceae bacterium | reverse complement strand
AAGGTTGCTTATATGTAGACCAGTTGAAAGTTTTTGACAAGAAAAAAAATAAGAGTATAAAAGATATTTATAAATTTTCCAAAGAACTTAAGAAAGAAAATTATGATTATGTGATAGATTTACACGCAAAATTACGTCCAAGATTAATCTCTTTTTTTCTTGGAGTAAAAACTTTTAGGTACAAAAAGCGACCACTAATGAAAACTTTGTTGGCTAAATTTTATATTATAAAAGCTTTAGTTCGTCCTACAACTGTCAGAAAATATTTTGGAGCATTTAAAAAGTGGAATCTAAAATATACCGGCGAAGAGGATTTGAATTTTGCCTATGAGTCAAAAGATTTGGAGAGCATGAAAGAATTTGTTGGACTACCAGTTTTTGGTATTGGAGCTTCTCATGAATCAAAAAAATGGTCTGCGGAAAAATATGCTGAACTAGCAAAGAGAATTTATGAGAAAGATAAATCAAAAATTTTAATTATAGGGGACTCAAAAGATAGTTTATTAGCTGAGAAAATTATCGAGCTCAGTGGAGATATTTGTATAAATCTTTGTAACAAAACTACACTCAAAGAAAGTGGAGCTCTTTTATCCAAGGCAAAATATTTGGTAAGTAGTGATTCTTCGATGTTTCACATAGGGAGAGCAGTCGGGTGTATGACAATAGGACTTTTTGGTCCAACAGATCCAAAAGCTGTCGAGTTAGGGGAAAATAGTTTTGCAATTTTTTTGGAGGAAAAATGTTCGCCATGTACTTATGCAGCTGTAAAAAACTGTCATAAGAAACATAATAACTGCATGAAAAATATATCAGTCCAAAAAGTTTATGAGATTATTAGCAAAAAATTTTAGATAAAAAATTTAACTAGCATAAGGAGAGAAAAGAAATGGCGAAAGCAAAAGTTGAGAGAGAAGAGAAAGAATCAGAAAAAGAAAAAGTAGTTAAAGAAGTAAAGGAGTCAAAAAAATCTGCAAAAAAAGAAGTTGGTATTGATCCAGAGAAATTAAAAAGTTTAGAACTTGCTATGAAACAAATCAGAAAAGATTTTGGTGATGGTTCTATAATGAAGCTTGGAGAAAATACTCACATGGAAATTGAATCAATCCCAACTGGAAGTATCAAGCTTGATTTAGCTTTGGGAATAGGTGGAGTTCCAAGAGGGAGAGTAGTGGAAGTTTATGGTCCTGAAAGTTCTGGAAAAACTACAATAGCTCTTCATATTATTGCTGAAGCACAAAAACTTGGAGGTATTGCGGCTTTTATAGATGCGGAACATGCTCTTGATCCAGTTTACGCAAAAGCTTTGGGTGTAAATATTGACGAACTCTTAATTTCTCAGCCAGATTATGGGGAGCAAGCTCTTGATATAGCTGATGTCCTTGTTCGTTCTGGTGCTATAGATGTAATTGTTGTTGACTCAGTTGCAGCTCTTACTCCAAAAGTTGAGATAGATGGAGAGATGTCAGATCAACAAATGGGATTGCAAGCTAGACTTATGTCAAAAGCTTTGCGAAAACTTACGGCTAACTTGAACAAGTCAAAAACAACTATGATTTTTATAAATCAAATAAGAGAAAAAATTGGTGGATTTGGATTTGGACCTCAGACAACCACAACAGGTGGAAAAGCGCTGAAGTTTTATTCGTCAATAAGAATGGAGATAAAAAGAATTGGTAGCGTTAAGCAAGGTGACGACGCAATTGGAAATGAAGTTGTTGTAAAAGTTACAAAAAATAAAGTTGCTCCGCCTTTCCGAGAAGCTGCTTTCCAAATTATGTATGGTAAGGGGATTTCTCGTGTTGGAGAAATTTTAGATATAGCTCTTGATAACGATATAGTGTCTAAGGCTGGATCTTGGTTCAGTTTTGGAGATGAGAGAATCGGGCAAGGTAAAGAAAATGTTAAGGAAAAACTTGAAGTAGATAAAAATCTTCTTGAGAGAATAGAAGCAGAAGTTAACAAAATTAAGAACAAATTAGATTTGATGGTAAAACCTACTGGAGATGACGACTCCGATTCAGGATTAGCAGATGAATAAAAAATCTTTTGAAGATCAGAAGAAAGAGTTTGAGGCTAAACTTTTAGCAGACCCTGACAAAATAAAAGCTGGAGCTAAAAATTATGCTATATATCTTTTGGCAAAAAAAGATTATTTCAAGTCTGACCTTGAGACAAAAATTATGAGCAAATATCCTGACAAAAAAATAATCGAAGACATTATTTTTGAGCTAGAAAAAAAAGGATATATTAATGACGATGACATAGCAAAGAATTATATTTATTCTCATAAAAAATATGGACGAGTTAAACTTGAATTTGAGCTTAGAAGAAAAAAAATAGATATCCAACTCATTAAAGATTTGTTAGAACAAAATCATGAGAACGAATTAGATGAGCTTAAAAGATTAATAGCTGGATTTGGAGAAGAAAAAAAATCTCAGAAAGCTATTAACTCTCTCATCCGAAAAGGATTTAAGCTAGACGATATTTTAAAAATTATTGGTGGTGATGTAAATTGTTAGGGACGTTTATCGTAATTTTCACAGCTCTCTTTGGGCTTTTTTATATAACAATTTTTAAGACAGCAAAACTCGATAAGCTTGATGAAGGAACTAGAGTAAAGTTTTCAAGAAATGAACTGAAATCTATTGGAGTAAAAATTTTGGACAGAATAAAAGCAGATGTTCAAACTTTATATGAAGATGAAAATGATTTTAAAAAACTTGATCCGAAGCAAGGGCTGGTGTTTATTTCGAATCATACTAGTAACTTGGATATTCCTTGTCTCATGAAAGGCGTGCCAGTTGATTTGGGATTTGTTGCAAAAAAAGAAATGGAGACTTGGCCATTCTTTGGTAAATGGATGACAGCTGCTGCAAACGTTTTTATTGATAGAAAAAATCCTAGAGAAGGAATAAAAAGTATCAAGAAAGCTGTTGAGATAGTGAAGAAAGGTCACCCAATAATAATTTTTCCACAAGGAACTCGCAAAGCAAAGTTCGGTACGAACGAATTTAAAAAAGGAAGTTTCAGACTTGCAACAGAAGTTGGTGGAGTTGTTGTTCCAATAGTTATAAGAGGTGTATCAGATATTCAAGCACCAAATGGCTCAAAAATAAATATGAATAGAAAAGTTACCATATATATTTGCAAAGCAATTTATCTCAAAAATTTATCCGATGAAGAAATTAAGGGACTAGATAAAATAGTTGAGGCAAAAATTAGTAAGATTTATAATTCTTAGGAGGCTATTGTGATAATTTTAGGAATAGAAACTTCCTGCGATGAAACATCGCTAGCTGTCGTGCGTGACGGAAAAGAAATTCTTTCAAATATAATTTCTTCGCAAATAGATATTCATAAAGAATTTGGAGGGGTTGTACCTGAAATTGCCTCACGCCATCACATAAAAAATATTGCTGCAATTCTTGACGAGGCTCTTGCAGAGGCAAAAATAACTTTAAAAGATGTCGATTATATAGCTGTAACTTATGCACCTGGTCTTATAGGTGCTCTTCTTGTTGGTGTTTCTTTTGCAAAAGGTCTTTCTTATGCAAATAATATTCCGATTATTCCTGTTCATCATTTGAGGGCACATATTTATGCAAATTTTATTGAGCATGAAATAAAGCTTCCCAGCATAAGTCTAGTTGTGTCAGGTGGTCATACAAATATAATTCACGTTGATGAGCAACATAAATTTACAAATTTAGGTTCAACTCTAGATGATGCAGTTGGAGAAAGTTATGATAAAGTGGCAAGAGTTTTGGGAATAGGATATCCAGGTGGTCCAATATTGGATAAGCTTTATTATAAAGGCAATAAAGATTTTCTAAAAATTCCTGAACCAAAAGTATCTGGGTATGATTTTAGTTTCTCTGGGATAAAAACTTCAGTGATAAATTTTGTCAATAATTCTAAGATGAAGGGTGAAACTTTTCTGAACGAAGATTTGGCAGCTTCATTTCAACATAAAGTAGTAGAAATACTTTGTAAAAAAACTATTCTGGCTGCAAAAGAAAAAAAAGTTGATAATATTATTATAGCTGGTGGAGTTGCGGCAAATTCTTTGCTCAGAAGTGAGCTCTCAGAAAAAGCTAAGCTTCATGGAATAAAAGTTTTTTATCCAGCACTAAAATATTGCACGGATAATGGAGCTATGATTGCAGTTTCTGGTTATTATAAGTTTAAAGTTTTGGGAGAAAAATCTTTAGCAAAACTTAACTTAAATGGAATTGCGAGCTTAGATATAGAGCAAGATATTTAAATATAAATTTAAGATAAAAAAAATCTCGAAAAATATTTTTCAAGTATAAAGGAGTAAAAGTGAAACCAAAACTTAGCGTCGCAATGATAACATTGAACGAAGAAAAAAATTTGGAGAGGACTTTGAAAGCTGTTGAAGGTTTGGCAGATGAAATTATAATTGTTGACAGCGGTTCAACTGACAAAACAGTCTTGATTGCAGAAAAATTTGGAGCAAAAGTTATTTTTCAAAAATGGCTAGGTTATGGACAGCAAAGAAATATTGCCATAGAAAATTCTAGTGGGGAATGGATACTTTGCATTGACGCCGATGAAGAAATACAACCTAAACTTTCAAAAAAGATTAAAGAAATTATAAATTGCATAGATGAAAATTCTAAAGAGGTAGTATTTGAAATTAAAATGATATCGGTATGTTTTGGAAAAATATTACGATATGGTGGTTGGGGAGAATGTTACTCTGTAAGATTTTTTAAAAAAGGTAAAGGATATTTTAATTCTAATGACGTCCATGAAGAATTTGTCACAGATTGTAAAATATTAAAAATAGAAGAACATCTATTACATTATTCTTATCTAACCCTTGAAGAATATTTTTCAAGATTTAACAGGTACACAACAGAAGGGGCACTTGAATATTATTCTCGAGGTAAAAAATCTTCTGTGACTCAAATAATTTTTAATCCTATTTATAAATTTTTGCGGATGTATATTTTTAGGTTGGGATTTTTGGATGGGATAGAAGGTCTTATGATTTCTGTGACAAGCTCTCTTTACAGCATGGTGAAATATTTTAAGCTCCGAGAAATTTATAGAAATAATTCTTATAAAAAATAATAAATAAAAGAGATGTATTTAAAAATGAAAATTATGTAAGTTATAAAATTTAGTTGAGAAAAAATAGTTGAGAAGATTGAATCAATTTTAAATAAGGATAAAAAATGTTCAGGAAGAATTTGAGATTATTTAAAGATTATCTGCGACCTAAACGACTTGCCATTGGCAAGTTTTTTTGGGATAGAAAAGCAGATAAAATCAAATGTGATATTGGCAATATAATTCAAGCTCAAAAAATTCAATCAATTTTATTTATTAGGAATGATGGAAAAATAGGTGACATGGTAGTAAATGTTTTCATGTTTCGTGAGATCAAAAAAACTTTTCCAAATGTAAAAATTGGAGTTGTTACATGTGGTGAGGCATTTTATATTATAGAAAAAAATAAAAATATAGATAAAATTTATAAATATAAAAAAAGTGAGCAAAAAAAATTAGCGCGAAAAATTCGGAAAGAAAAATATGACTTACTCATAGATTTTACAGAGCTGTTAAGAGTTTATCAAATACAATTTATAAATCTTTGCAAGGCAAGAATAAACATGGGACTCAACAAAGATGGGTGGAAAATTTTTGACGTGAGTTTTTCACATCCAAATATTTCTAAGTGTCATATGCAAGACACGTACATAAATGTTTTGAAATATTTAGGTGTTGAGACTAGAGACAGAAGTTATGATTTGGAATCTCTCTCTGAAAATAAACCAATCTCAAATAATATAAATTTTCCTGAAAATTATATTGTGTTTAATCCTTTTGCTGCAAGTCGGTATAGAAGTTTCAATGAAAAAAATATCAAAAATATTTGCAAAATTATTCTTGAAAAAAAATCAGAGGAAATTTATATTATAGGTGAAAAAAATCATGAAGCTGAGTTAAAAAAAATTGTAGAAGAGATAGGAAACAAAAAATTAAATATCTCCATTAATGAAAATATTCTTGATGTAATAAAGCTTATAAAAAATTCCTGTTTAGTTATAACTCCTGATACAGCAATCGTTCACATCGCAACGGCATTCAAAAAACCTC
Organism: Fusobacteriaceae bacterium; assembly: GCA_051647385.1. Taxonomy (GTDB): domain Bacteria; phylum Fusobacteriota; class Fusobacteriia; order Fusobacteriales; family Fusobacteriaceae; genus JAGNZR01. Next base: position 306 of record JBOFDW010000005.1, on the reverse strand, counting down.
TAATCGCATTTTATAGAAAAGATAGTGACGGAGATGATAACTCAAATCTTTGGGGACCAAATTCTGATAAGGCTAAAATTATTTTTTCTGAAAGATTTTTGCTTCCAGGAGAAAGTCCAGATGTAAATGATTTTGATATAAAAGAATTTGAAAAAATTTTGAGTGAATTTAAAATATTTGGATAAATTTTTAAGGAGGAATAAAATTTGAAGAAATTATTTGTTGGAATTATTTTTATGGTTGGTATTTCTCTATTTGCGATTAATATAGATAAAATAGAAATGAAAGAGTTAAAAGAATTACAGG
>JBOFDW010000004.1:0-6168 GCA_051647385.1 Fusobacteriaceae bacterium | reverse complement strand
ATAAATATTTGCAAGACCAAGTCTTATCATCGGGTCAACATAAAATGCTGTTATAATAAAAATCCCAAGAAAAATTGCATACATAACTAAAGTTGTGTCAGAATAACTTTTCTTATAATAATAGCTAAAAATAAAAAATAATATTCCAACAATGATTAAAGGTATTGACGCATAAATAGAATATATAGTCATTTTTAATTTGTTACCGTCAGATAATTTTTTGCTCAGAGCCATTGCGTCTTTTGCAGAAATATTTTTATCTTCCATTACTATAAATACCGAAAAATAATATGAGAGATATTTTATTGTTCCAATTACTCCAAGAGCCAAAGTTATTAAACCTGCCACTGAAAAATATATGAGTTCTGTTCTGGTAAAAATTTCTCCATGCATCATGCTCATCATAAATAATATCATGTAAATATAAAAAGTTACGATTAATAAGATAACAATTATTGGAAGAAACCATGGAGCTATAAAAATAAACATTCTGAAATAAATTTTAAATGCTCTTGCAAAATTTTTGAATCCATAAAAAATATCTAACACTTTTGTTTTTGCTCCATTTGAAATATCCAAAACTATTTTTACAATTCCAAAAGAAATAATCGCTGATAATATTCCTTCAATAATTATCTCGAAAATTCTTCTTAACAAAAATCTTCCATCTACGTTATACGGATTATAATTTTTCTGAATAATCATTGATGCTCCGCCAGTAATAGCAGCCGCAATTATTAATGCCAAAATTATTTTTATCCAGTTTCCCTTCAACTGCCCTTTAGACAAAACTTTTAATTCTTTGCACGTGTACATAAAAATATTTCTCCTTTTAAACTTTTTTATTTTAAATTTTTAATTTATTTTTTCACCACAATGTTTGCAGTAATCGCCAATCACGTGAGAGTTTTTTCCACAGTGAGAACATTTTTTCACTTGAGATTCTCCACAGAAATTACAGAACTCTTCATCACCACGAAGTTTTTGTCCGCAAGCAAAGCAACGTTTATTTATAAATCTTCTCTTCTTTGTTAGCTCAGCATTTAATTTTTTGCTCTGAATTATTGCAATAATAATTCCTGCCACCAAAATTCCAAGTACGATCAAAATATAATTCCATACTCCAGCAATTTTTAACTTCTCTAAAGTCTCAATTAATTTTCTAATTAAATTTCTCGGAATTAAATCCAGAAAAATATCCATCACCGTATAAAAAAGTGGAATAATACTCACAGCCAAAAGATGAGCCGAGATAAAACTTTTCACGCTATAACTTTTTTTGTTGCTTCTTATATAAAACCAAAAAGCTGCCAAAAATAAAATTCCAAGATACGTTAGCCTCATTGCATAAACTTTTATATCATACCAACGTTCTATTTTTTCTAATTCTTTTTTTAGACGTTCGCCATCAGACTTTTTATATCTCTCAACTTTTTCTATAAGAATTTTTATCTCAGAAGCTTTCAAAATATTTTTTTTTACTTCTTTTATTTTTTTGCTTTTCTCTACGTAAGTATCATTATTTTTTTCTGTATTATAATATCTCAAGTCATTTTTTAGTGTCTTATTTTTTTCTATTGCTGTGAGAGACATCTCAATATCTTTACACACTGGCTGAATAGAATCTATTGTTTTCTCTCCACCATATATTCTGTCACTCGCTCGATTAATATCCACAATAATATCGTCATTTATTTTTTTATCTACAAAAAGTAAAGTTTTACACGAATAGGAAAAATATTCGTCGCTAGTTTTTATGAGCCTAACTTGTGAGCCAACTCCACGGAAAATATTTGTCAGTATAAAAATGTCCAGCAAGATTACAATTAATATCGAGAAAAAATTTAGTTGCTCACCTTCTTTTACCGAAAATAATCTTCGCTTCATTGAAAAAAATTTGCTTCCAATCTTCATTTTTATTTTTCTCCTCTTAAAATTTTTATCTTTAATATTTTTATAATTTTTATTTTAAATATTTTTTTATTTAAATATTTTATAATTTTTTATCTTTTACTTTTTCAAAACTCTAATGTCATTTATTCTCTCCGTAATTTTTTCACTGTCAAATTTTTCTAAAATTGCAACTGCAACTTTTCTTTGCACTTGTAACAGCTCACGAAAATCACCCAAATTTATTGTATCACATTTTGTAAAAAATTCACGCAACCTTTTTTCAGCTTCCAAATAAAATCCTCTCATAATGTACGACGAATCCCCAAGTGAAATTAAAAATCCATCGCTGATTAAAAATTCAAAAACTTCCCTAAATATTTTTTCTGAATTATTTTCTTTTAGATAATTTTGAGTATTGAAAAAAATTAAAGTCTCGTCAAAAGTCATGGGAACAAATCCAGAATTTTTATACGCCGTCAAAATTTTATCTTTAAAATCTTTTTCTTGCTTGTTAAGTTTTATTTTAAAATCTTTTAAATATAAAATTCCTTCCTCTTCCAAAATTTCTCCAGACTTAAAAATTTCTGCTAAAAGTTCTGTGAATTTTTTTTGCTCCATACTTGCAAAAATTTTGCTTCTGATTTCTGATTTTGAAATTCCTTTTTTTAGATGATTTTCTTCGTGAAATTTTTCCAGATATTTTTCTAAAATATTTTTTTCTTTAAGAATTTTTTCCTGCTCCAAAAAATTCTCTGCTTTTTTGTTCCCATAAATTTCTATCTTCTTCAAAATCTCCAAATAATTTTCGTCTCGTTTTCTTGTCTTATATACATTTGGATTCAAAATTTTTATTCCACCAATAGTATCAAGAGGCGAAAAATTTCTCATCACTCCAAGTTCACCAGCCACAGCCACAATTTTTTCGTCAAGCTCAAGTTGAACATATTTTTCTTCGACCTGAAAAATTTTCACTCTACCAAAAACTTCTATCGTACCAATATGCAACCGAATTTTTTGATTATTTTTTATTTTTGTTTCTGGTAATTTAAAAAAAAGACAGTCTATCACATCAGACAAAATTAAATTCTTGTCCTTGGATATAATGTCTCCTCGAGTTGTGTCGCCAACTTCAAGATTGGATAAATTTAAAGCACAGCGATTTCCTGCGTCAAGATACGAAACTTTTTCTCCATGATTTTGTATCCCCTTAACTCTGTGCACGGATTTTTTTGGATAAAGAATAACTTCGTCCCCTTCTTTTATCATTCCAGCAACAGATGTTCCAGTAACTACAGTCCCAAAACCTTTCACAGAAAATACTCTGTCTATTGACATCCTAAAATTATTATTCTCATCTTGTGAGCCAAATTTTATTTCTTCTAATTTTTGATTAAGAATATTTTTCAAATTTTCGATTGAGCTTTGAGATTTTGAAGAAATTTCTATAATATCAAGTTTTGATACAAAGGAATTCTCAAAAGTTTTGGCTATATCTTTTTTGATTTTATCCACTTGAACGTCATCTTCTAAATCTCTTTTGGTAAGAATTATTAGCCCTTTATCTATTCCCAAAATATCACAAATATTTACGTGTTCAATTGTCTGTGGCATAATTCCATCATCACAAGCAATTACCAGCAAAATAAAATCTATCCCAGAAATTCCAGCAACCATATTTTTTATAAATTTTTCATGACCGGGCACGTCAATTATCCCAACTTTTTTTCCAGATGGTAACGTGTAATAGGCAAATCCCAAATTTATAGTGAGCCCTCTTTTTATTTCTTCTGGTGCTGTGTCCGTATCAATTCCAGTAAGATTTTTTATGAGAGTTGTCTTGCCGTGGTCGATGTGACCTGCTGTTCCAATTATGATATTTCTCATAATTAAATCTCCTTTGAAGTCAACACCTCAAAAATTGACTTTGCAATAATTTCAAAATCTTTTTCGTTTATAGTTTTTAAATCCAAAATAAATTTACCGTCAAAAATTCTTCCAATAATTGGAATATCTCTCTTCCTAAATTTTTCTTCCAAAAAGTTTGCGTCACCAAAAAAAGACAGCCCATAACTTCCAACAGTTTCTTCTGGCATTGCTCCACCTCCAATTTTAGCTTCAGTTCTAACTGTGGAAATTCTATTACAAACAAGATTAAAACTTTCATAATGTTTTAGCACTAGTTTTTTTAATGCGTCAGCTTTTTCAAAGGCAACTTCTGGACTCTCAGTAATCATTCTAAGTGTAGGAATTTCTCGCAAAGCTTCTCGCTCATCCAAATAATAATTAAAAATTATTTCCAATGCTGCAATTGTCATTTTATTTATTCTGAAAGCTCTAAGATATTGATTTTTTTTCAGCCTATTTATCAGATCTTTTTTTCCAACAATTATTCCAGCCTGAGCTCCACCCAAAAGTTTATCCCCGCTAAAAGTTACGATATCTATTCCTGCTTTAATACTTTCTTGTACAGTTGGTTCTTTCGTCACATTATATTTTGATAAATCTACTAGAACACCACTCCCAATATCTTCCATTGAAACAATATTTTTATTTTTAGCAAAATTTGAAAGCTCATCCACAGATATAGAACTTATAAATCCAGTCATTTTATAATTTGACGCGTGAACTTTTAATACAAGAGCAGTTTCTTCAGTGACAGCTTTTTCATAATCCACCAAGTGTGTCCTGTTTGTTGTACCAACTTCAACAAGTTTTGTCCCTGACAAACTCATGATATCTGGAATTCTAAAAGAGCCGCCTATCTCAACCAGTTCTCCACGTGAAATTATAGTCTCTTTATTTTTTCCAAATTCATTCAAACATAAAATAACAGCTGCTGCATTATTATTTACAACAACTGCACTTTCTGCTCCAGTAACTTGGCACACCAATTTTTCCAGATGAGAATATCTACTACCTCTTTCCCCTGACTCCAAATCGTACTCTAAATTATTGTAGTTAGCAGAAATTTCGCACATATTTTTAATCATTTTTTCTGACAAAAGTGAACGCCCAAGATTTGTGTGAATAATTGTCCCAGTACCATTTATAACTTTTCTGAGGCTATGCAATTTATTTTTGCTCGCGAGTTCTCTGATTTTTTCTATAACATCTTGCTCGTCAAAATCCAAAATCTGATTATTCATGATAAGGTTACGATAATATTCTATCCCAGATTTTATGGTCTCCAAAAAATTATGGTATGACATTTCTTCGGCAAAATTTTTAAGTTCTTGGCTAGCCAGAAGTTTATCAACTTTTGGCAACTTCCTAAAAAGTTCGTTCTTTGTCATTTTTTATCTCTCACTCACCTTATTATTATATTTTTTTCTCCAAGACTTTCAACAGTTCCTATGACCCAAAATTCTATCTCTTTAATTTTAAAATCTCTAGAAATTTGCTCCAAATTTTTTGCTGATATGGTAAACAAAAGTCCGCCTGAAGTTTGTGGATCAAGCAGTATTTCTTGCAACCAAAAAGGTGTCCCTTGAAAATCAACATGCCCTTCAACAAACTTTCTATTTTTTTGTCCCCCAATAGTTATAAAAAATTCTTCAGCATAAGTTTTTGCTTCTTCAATATAAGGCACGAGTTCTTTTTCTATTACAAAAGTTTTTTCAGTAGCCTTTGCCATCTCATATAAGTGACCCAAAAATCCAAATCCAGTAACATCTGTACAAGCTGTAATTTCATAGTTCATCATAACTTCAGCAGAATATTTATTTAGCATCGCCATATATTTCACAGATTTTTCAACAGCCAGATTTAGTGTCTCCATATATTTTTCGCTATTTTTTTCTGCTAAATTTTTATCTTGATTTTTATTGGAGACTTCAACTTTTCCTTCAAGCCCAACTTTTGAAGCAGTGGAAATTATCCCTGTCCCAAGTGGCTTTGTCAAAATTATTATATCTCCTTCTTTTGATCCAAAGTTTTTCCATATTTTTTCTGGGTGAGCTATACCTGTAACCGATAATCCGTACTTTGTCTCAGGGTCATGAACAGAATGTCCCCCGCTCAAAACAGCTCCAGCTTCCATAATTTTTTCTGCTCCTCCACGAAGTATTTCCTCCAAGACAGAAATATCTTCTTTCTCAGGAAAGCAGACAATATTCATAGCAGTTTTTGGGATTCCACCCATAGCATACACATCACTCAGTGAATTTGCAGCTGCTATTTGCCCATAAATATATGGGTCATCAACCATTGGAGTGAAAAAATCTAGCGTCTGTATGATTGCAATTTCATCCGTCAACTTATATACGGCAGCATCAT
>JBOFDW010000003.1:0-2952 GCA_051647385.1 Fusobacteriaceae bacterium | reverse complement strand
TAAAAAAATAAAAAAATAAAAAAATAAAAAAATAAAAAAATAAAAAAATAAAAAAATAAAAAAATAAAAAAATAAAAAAATAAAAAAATAAAAAAATAAAAAAATAAAAAAATAAAAATAATAAGAGGAGTGAATTTTGCATGTCAATAAAAGTTAACGGAAAAAATTATGACTTACCAAACAATAAAATTTTGCTCATGGAATTTTTGAGCCTTAATGGAATAGAAATCCCAAATTTTTGTTATGATCCTCGAATTGAGAAAAAAGAAAATTGTGGACTTTGTGTTGTGGAAATAAAAGGCGATATGGTACGCTCATGTGAAACTTTTGCTGAGGACGGCATGGAAATCAAAACTCACTCTCCGATGATTTTGGAAGAGAGGGGGAAAATTTTGGAGAATATCGCCAAGACTCACGAAGGTGAATGTATGATTTGTGATAAATATGGCTCATGCAAACTTTTGGAATACAGCTCGAACTATATGTACTCACTGGAAAATAGCGACGGAAATTTTGAGGAAAGAGTTGGCAAAATTGAGAAAGATTTTTCCAATCCATTTTTTTCTATCAACCCAAACAAATGTATTGCTTGCGGAAAATGTGTGGCGGTCTGCAAAGATTTGCAATGCTCTAACATTCTTGAGCTAAAAGAATTTGAAGGACGAAAAGTAATTGGACTAAAAAAAAATAATAGAGATAAAAATAGTTCTGATAATTTTGCGAGAGAAAAATTTGGAAATAAAAATTTTGAAGAACCAAAAATTAATGATACAGATTGTGTCTCTTGTGGAAATTGTGTAAGTGTCTGCCCAGTTGGAGCTCTCTTGCCAAAAATAAAAACTGCTCACAAAATTTGGGAGACAAAAAAAGTTCGGACTACTTGTCCATATTGTGGCGTTGGTTGTCAAATGGATTTGCTCGTGAAAAATAATAAGATAGTAGAAGTTATACCTGCTGACTCAACACTTAATAACGGACTTTTGTGTGTTAAGGGAAAGTTTGGATATAAATTTGTTGATAGTCCAGACCGTTTAAAAACTCCATTGCTAAGAAAAAATGGCAAGCTAGAAAAAGTTTCGTGGGAAGAGGCTTATGATTTTATTGAAAAAAATATGAAAGATATAAAAAATAAATATGGAGCAGATTCCTTTGCTGGACTGACGTCGGCAAGATGTACCAACGAAGATAATTATTTATTCCAAAAATTTTTCCGTGGGGTGATTGGCACGAACAATGTTGAACATTGTGCCCGTCTCTGACATAGCTCAACAGTTGCAGGGCTTGCAATGACACTTGGAAGTGGTGCTATGACAAATAGTATCGATGAGATTTCAAAGGCGAAAATAATTTTTGTCATTGGGTCAAATCCAAGAGAGAACCATCCTGTTATCGGTGCGATGATAAAAAAGGCGAAGCAAAGTGGTGCTAAGTTAATCATTGCTGATCCGAGAGGAATCGACATGTCAGAAGTAGCTGACATATTTTTGCAAATAAAATTAGGAACAAATATTGCGCTAATAAATTCCATGGCGAATATTATAATAGAAGAAAAACTTTATGATAAAAATTTTGTGGAGACTCAGACAGAAAATTTTGAGGCTCTAAAAGAAACTATAAAAAAATATACTCCAGAATATTCTGCTAAAATTTGTGGAGTGAGCGAAAATTTAATAAGAGAAGCAGCTCGAATTTATGCAAGTGACACTGCTATGATATTTTATGCAATGGGAATAACGCAACACAAAACTGGAACAAATGGAGTGATGGCTCTCTCAAATCTTGCGTTGCTTTGTGGAAATATTGGAAAAGAATTTGGCGGAATAAATCCTCTTCGTGGGCAAAATAATGTACAGGGTGCTTGCGACATGGGTGGGACTCCAAATGTTTTCACAGGGTATCAAAGTGTTACGAATCCAGAAATTATAAAAAAGTTTGAAGATGAATGGCAGACCAAAATAAATTCTGACAAGATAGGTTATACTTTGCCAGAAATTTTTAACCGAGCGTATAACGGCGAGATGAAGTGTATTTATATAATGGGAGAAAATCCTATGGTATCTGATCCAGACATAAATCATCTAAAAAAAGCTTTGGAAAAAGTTGACCTCTTAATAGTCCAAGATATTTTTATGACAGAAACGGCTGAACTTGCTGATGTAGTTTTGCCAGCTTTTTCTTTTGCGGAAAAAGATGGGACATTTACAAATACTGACAGAAGAATTCAGCGAGTTAGAAAAGCTGTTGAGATAGAAGGAGCTCAAGCGGATTATCAAATTATAAATGACCTCATGAACCGAATGGGTTACGAGAAAAAATATTCTTCTCCAAGTGAAATTATGAATGAGATATCAAGAGTTACTCCAATATATCAAGACATAAATTATGACAGGCTTGAAAATGAAACGGTACATTGGGGAGGGAAAATTCTTCACGCCAAAGGGATAGCGAGAGGTAAAGGAAAATTTGTAGCCAGTGATTATGAAATGTCAGGCGAAAATCAGAGCATTGAGTTTCCTTATTTGCTTACCAACGGCAGAAATTTATATCAGTATCATACTCGTAGCATGACTGGGAGAGTTGATGGGCTGAACGAAAAATCTGGTGAATCTTATATAGAAATAAATCCCAATACAATGAAAAAATTAAATATAGAAAAAGATGAGCTAGTAAAAATAACGTCAAGAAGAGGTTCGATAAAAGTTAAGGCAAGACCTAAGGCAGAAATTTTAGAAGAATTATTTTTTATGCCATTTCATTTTGCTGATGGTGCTTGTAATATTTTGACTGGCACAGAACACCGAGACAAATATTCTGATATCCCTGAGATAAAAGTTACAGCTGTTCGCATAGAAAAAATTTAAAATATTTTACTAAAAATAAATATAAGAAAATTAAAAAAATTTAAAAAAATAAAATTAATGAGGTCTTTACATGAAAAATATTTGCACTGAA
>JBOFDW010000002.1:0-8988 GCA_051647385.1 Fusobacteriaceae bacterium | reverse complement strand
TCGTCAGCTCCGTCGTCACGATATTTTTTTGCCAGCTCCAAAATATTTCCAACTATTTCGTGATTTCTAAATTGAACGCCCTTCACCACAACTCCGTCTTTTACGTCCAAGCAAGGAATAATTCTTTTGGCTAACATTTCAGTGCCTCCTCCAGCGTAAATCTTTTTTCGTAAAGTGCCTTCCCGATTATAACTTCGTCGATTTTTTCATCGCGTAATTTTTTCAAATTCTCAAGGCTTGCAATTCCACCAGATGCCTGTAAAATAATTTCGGGATATCTTTTTTTTATTTCTGCGTAAAGTTCAAAGTTTGGACCTTGCAACATTCCGTCACGATTTATATCTGTGCATAAAATATTTAAGAAATTTTTATTATTAATATTATTATTTTTATCATCAGAAATATTAACTGAAATATATTCTTCTAAAATTTTCCAAAGTGAGTAGCCATCTTTTTGCCAACCAGAAGTTGAAGTCATGGGAATATTATTTCCGTCAATTCTCACATCAAATGCCAGCACAAAATTTTCTGCACCAAAAGTTTTCATCCAAGTTTTCACAAGCTCAGGATTTTTCACAGCAAGACTTCCAATTACAATTTTATTTATTCCAGCATCTAAAAGTTCCTTTATTTTTTCAGCCGAACGAATTCCGCCACCAGTTTGAATTTTTAGTTTTGTATTTTTTGCAATCTCAATTATAATTTTTGACTGAGAAGAATTTTCATTTTTTGCACCGTCGAGGTCAACTATGTGCAAATATTTTGCTCCAGAAGTTTCAAAATTTTTTGCGACTTCAAGTGGCGAGTCACTGTAAATTTTTTCTTGGGCGAAATCTCCCTTCTCAAGTCGGACGCATTTTTTGTTTATTAAATCTATGGCTGGAATTATTTTTAGACTCATTTATTTTCTCCTGATAATTTTTCTAAATATTTTTTCTGATTTTTATTTTAAATATTTATTTTTAATTTTTAAAATTTTCTTGAAATTTTTTGCACGAAATTTTCTGCAAAATATTAGTTCCTAAATTTTTAATTATTTTTTCTCTCGTGTCAAAATCTCAAAACTTTTTTCGAAGTGTTTAACTTCAATATTTTTTTTCGCAACTTCATTTAAAGAAATTTTAGCAACTTTTTTTCCAATCTTTTTATTATTCTCAACCAAAAAAATATGAGCAAAATAATTTCTAAAAATATCTCGTCCCCAAATCACAAAATAAATATCTCCACCAAATTTTTCAAACCAGTTGTGAGAAATATCCGTGTCCATCATTCCCCATTCATTCAAATTAAATCTCGACATGGTCATCTTGCTACGATTCTTTTGAAATTTTTCATCAACAAAATAATCTGTTGGTTCATCCAAGTATTCAATATTATCATTGACCAAAATTAATCGCTTGGAAATTTCTTGAGCAAAAGGTTTATATTTATCCGAGTCCAAATAATTTATTTCTGGTTTAAAATAATTGAAAAAATTTTTTCTTACAAGAACTTCTTCCAATAATTTATTATTAGAAAAAATTTCGATGGAGTATCCAGCAAGATAAGAATCTTCAGAGCCGAGCTCGCTAATGATATAATTTTTATTTTTATAATTTATGTGAAACTTTGGGAAGCCAGCAGAAATATTTTCCACATGAAAAGTTCCATCTTTGTTTTTCTCAAAAAATACACGATAATAATTTTCGTTGTCAGCAAATTCAAAATCGCATTGAGCAAAAATTTCTGATTCGCCGTCGTTATCATAATCAAAAGAATTTTCTGAACTTGGCGGTGTACAGCTACCAAATTTATCGTCGATTTTGATTCTGTAATTTTTCCAAAAATTAATCATGTCAGTGCTGAGTCTTTTAGTCTTCACATTTGACACAGAATTTTCCGTCACAAATTTGTGAAAGTCCGAGTACCCCTCATAATTTATTATTGCTTTATAGCTCATGTTTATAATTTCTCGCGGAATATATCGCTGGCTTGAGTAATAAAATATTCCGCTAAAAATTAAAACTAAAAATATAACAGAAATTTTAATTAATTTTTTGTATTTAAGTTCAAGTTTGAATTTAAAAATGTTTCCAAAAATAATTCTCAGAAAATTTTCGCTGTTGATTTTTTTTCTGAGCTCATTAAATTTTTGTTCCAATAATTTTTTCTTGCTCATAATATTTTATCTCCCTCAAAAATTTATATATCTAAAATTAATTATATCACACTCTCAAAAAGTTTTCTAAAATTTTCAATCCAGCCTCTCCAGATTTTTCTGGATGGAATTGACAGCCGTAAAAATTTTCTTTTTGAATGATAGCAGAAATATTTTCAGAATATTCTGCCTCAGCCAAAGTATATTCCTTCGAGACTGGGGAAAAAAAACTGTGAACAAAATAAAAATAAGCTCCGTCATTTATTCCTGAAAGGAGCGGACTGGATTTTTTTATCTTGATAGAATTCCAACCCATATGTGGCACTGGAAAATTTTCTTTGGTGGAAAACTTTTTAACTTTGCCGTCAATTACCCCAAGACATTTTGTATTATTTTCTTCTGATAGCTCAAATAAAATTTGCATCCCAAGACAAATTCCCATGATAGGTTTTTTTATCTCGCGAATAAATGAGACCAAATTTTTTTCTTCCAAAATTTTAATTGCGTTGCCAGCTGCTCCAACTCCAGGCAAAATAATTTTGTCAGCTGCCGAAATAATACTTTTGTCGCTGGTAAAAATCGGCGACACTCCAAGTTTTTCCATGGCGAATACAATGGAATTTATATTTGCTCCGCCACTGTCGATGATTGCAACTTTCATTATAAAACTCCTTTGGTAGAAATAACTCCTGTCCCAGTTTTTTTTACAGCGTCACGCAAAACTTTTGCCAGACCTTTAAAAATACATTCGATTTTGTGATGAGAATTTTTTCCTGAAATTGAAACATGAGCATTTATCAGAGCCGTCAAAAAAAAGCTGTGCAAAAAATGTTCCAACATTTCAGTTGGAAAATCTCCAACAAATTCACGGTCAAAATTTCCGTCAAAAACAAAATAGGGTCGCCCAGAAAGGTCGATGGAAATTTCAACTTTAGCCTCGTCCATCACAAGAAGTCTGTCGAATGCGTAACGTTCAATTCCGTTTTTATTATTTTCCAAAGCTTTTTTAAAAGCTTCACCGAGAGCAATTCCAATATCTTCAATGGAATGATGCTCGTCGATTTGCAAATCACCGCTACAAAATATTTCTAGGTCAAAATTTCCGTGCTTGGGAATTTGCTCAAGCATATGATCCAAAAATTTTATCCTAGTATTGATTTTACTTTTGCCGTTACCGTCAAGATTTATCCCAACAAAAATTTCTGTCTCTTTTGTCTTACGAGAAATTTCTGCCTTTCGAGGTTTCTTCAAAATTTCGTCAGCAATATTTTGCCACGAAAAATTTTCCGTAATGAGAAAACTTTTTATCCCCAAATTATTTCCAAACTCAATATCAGTTTCACGGTCTCCAATCATGTAGGAATTATTTTTATCTATATTTGTGTCAGAATTTTTTTCTATTTTTTTTAGCCAATCAGAAATCATTCCGAGTTTTGGTTTTCTGCACGAACAATTTTCTTCTTTAAAATGTGGACACTCAAAAATATTTGAAAATTTTACGCCTTCACCAGCAAAAACTTCAAACATCTTAGAATTTATTTTTTCGTAATTTTCACGAGGATTTTTTTCTGTCCCGAGACCGTCTTGGTTCGTCACAATTATTATTTCGAATCCTGCGTCAGAAATTTTTTTCAGAGACGAAATTACGTAAGGCAAAAAAGTCATTTCTTCCAGCGAGTTCACCTGAAAAGTTTTTGGTGGCTCGACGATTAAAGTTCCGTCTCTATCTACGAATAATATTTTTTTTGACATATTATTTTTCCCCCCTTCGCAAAGTTACGGCATTTTTGTGACCAAACAGCTCCTCTTTCTCCGCCATAATTTCCACTGTGCTTGAAAGATTTTCAAATCCAGTTTTTGTAATCTCCTGAAAAGTTATCCACTTGCCGAAACTTTCCACAGAAATTCCCGAAAAAGATTTTGCGAACCCGCTTGTTGGCAAAGTGTGATTTGTTCCGCTTGCATAATCTCCAAAACTTTCTGAAGAATATTTTCCGCAAAAAACTGAGCCAGCATTTTTCACAAGCTCCAAATATTTTTGGAATTCATCAAGGGATAAAATTAAATGTTCTGGTGCATACAAATTTGAAAACTCAAAACTTGAATTAATATTTGGCGTGAAAATCATGAAACTATTTTTTATGGATTGAGCCGCAATATTTTTTCTCGGCAAATTTTCTAGTTGAATATTTATTTCCTGCAAAATCTCGTCAAGTTTTTTTCTGTCATCTGATACAACAACTGATTGAGAATCTGGTCCGTGTTCAGCCTGAGACAAAACATCAGAAGCGACAAATTTTGCGTCAGAATTTTTATCAGCAATAATTAAAACTTCGCTTGGACCTGCAGGCATATCGATTGCAACTTTTTGCGAGACTTTCATTTTCGCCGCCATGACGTAAGAATTTCCCGGTCCAAAAATTTTGTCGACTTTTGGAATGGAAGCCGTGCCATGAGCCAAAGCAAAAATTGCTTGTGCTCCTCCAACTTTGAAAATTTTTGTGACACCCAAAAGTTTTGCCGTCCATAAAATTTCTGGAGCAACTTCACCATTTTTATTTGGTGGAGTGCAAATATAAATTTCTTTTGAGCCAGAAATTTTGGCAGGAATTACCAGCATCAAAACTGTGGAAAAAAGTGGAGCACTTCCGCTTGGAATATATAGCCCAACTTTTTCAATGGGCGTAAATTTTTTCCAGCAAAAAACTCCAGTTGAAGTTTCAACTTTTTTCTCGTAAAAATTTTGAAGCTGAGCTCTATGAAATTTTTCAATATTTTCTTTGGCGATTTTTATTGCGGACTTTAATTTTTCGTCCACTAATTTTTCGGCTACGTCAAATTCTTTTTCAGATACCAAAAAATTTTCTAAATCTGCACCGTCAAATTTTTTCGTAAATTCTTTTAGAGCTTTGTCCCCATCAGATAAAATTTTTGCCTCGACAGAATTTACCGCTGACAAAATTTCTTCGGACAAAACTGCTGACCTACTGCAAAGTTTTTCCAGCTGAGATTTATCTTTTAATAATTTTTCGTATTTATAAATTTGCATAAAAGTCCTCCCAAATATTTTTCCAAAATATTTTAGAGAAGAAGTTTGAAGGCGAGCGATAAGCCTTCAAGAAAGTTTTCGTAGAAAAACTTTTTATCTCAATAATATTTTAAAAATAAAAATTTCATCTGAGTTGTTTTATTGGAGAAAGTAATAGTGAAATTTCATGAGGGCTTAGCGATCGCCCTCAAACACCTTCTTAAAAAAATCAGAGCATCATCTTTTCTATTGGCAAAATCAAAATCGCCGTCGCACCAACTTTTTTAAGTTCCTCCATCATCTCCCAAAATTTCGTCTCGTTACAAACTGCATGTATCGCAACTTTATTTTTGTCAGCGAGGTCAATAATTGTTGGCGAATCCGCCCCAGTCAAAAGTTTTGTTATTTCAGAAATTTTTTCACGTGGCGCATTAAGCATAACATATTTTGAATCTTTGCACGCCATGACACTTTGAATCCGAGCGAAAAGTTTTTCCAAAGTTTCAATCTTAGCCGCCGAAAATTTTGGATTTTTTGTTTGAATAAGAAGTGCCTCACTTTTCATGACGGTGGAAAATTCTTTGAGCCCGTTCGCCTCAAGCGTCGCACCCGATGAAACAATATCACAAATCAAGTCCGCGATTTTAAAATGCGTAGCAGCCTCAACCGACCCCTCCATTTTTATAACTTCAGCCTCGACTTTATTTTCCGCCAAATATTTTTTCAGAATTTCTGGATATGACGTGGCGATTTTTAAATTTTTTATATCAGAAATTTTTTCGTAAGAAAAATTATCTGGCACAGCAATTGAAAGTCTGCACTTTGAAAATCCCAGCTGAAATTTTATTTCGGCACTAAGTTTATTTTCCAATGCAAGGGTGTCCTCAGTGTAAACATCTTTTCCGACAATTCCCAAGTCGCAAATTCCCTCTGACACAAATGACGAAATATTATCGTCACGCACAAATAAAATATCGATGGGAAAATTTTGCACGTGACACAAAAGTTGCCGAGATTTTGTTGGAATTTCTAGCCCGCATTTTTTTAAAAGTTCGATGCTATCATCTGACATCCGCCCAGATTTTTGAATTGCAATTCTAATTCTCTCCATTTTTTTCTCCTGTACTTATTTTTTCTGAAATTATATTTTAAGGCAAAAAGTTTTGATAAAACTTTCTTGAGGGCTTATCGCTCGCCATCAATCTCCTTCTCTAGATTTTTGCTATAAGCTTACTTATAACTTTCTCTAAAATTTTATAATTTTTTTCTGAAATTTTTTTCTAAATATTTTTGAAATTTTATTTATATTTTTTTTGAGGAGGCGTTTGAGGGCGAGCGAAATAAAATAAATATGAAACAAAATATTTTTTGCGAATATATTTATTTGGTGCTTCTGAGGCAAAAATCCTCTAGCAAGTTTTCACAAAAACTTTTCGCTTTGCAAAATTCAAGGTATATATTTTATGAGTGAAAGTTCATTATTTAAAAAAAATTTATGAGGTTTTTTTTCCTTAGAAATATCAATGCAATTTTATGTAACTTTTCGCTCGCCTTCAAACGCCTCCTCGATTTTTTTATTAGAAATTTTTAATCTTTAATTTTTTAATCTTAAAATTTTTCACAAAATTCTCTCGTGTAATATTTTTATTTTTAAAACTTTTCAGCCGCTTCAAAACAATTTTGTAGCCTTTATATTTTTCGTCGTACAAAAATCTTGCCACTCTCCCGATGGTCGTCGTACTAGCACCAGTTTCTTTTTGAATTTCGCGGTAAGTTTTTCCACCCTCGTCGTGCATTTGTGCAATGAGCCAACGTTCGTTAAAAGATTTTATTTCAGCAGGTGTGCAAAGATCCGACAAAAAATTTTTAACTTCCTTTTCCGTTTTGAGTTGTAACAACGCATCGGTTAAGGAAAAATATTTTGTGTTATCCATATTGACACCTCCTTAAGTTTGTGTTACTATGTTAACACAAGAACAAAAAAAAGTAAAGGAGAAATTTTATAAAATGGAAAAAATTCTAGGTCTGTTCAGAGAAAATATTTTGAAATTAAATTCTTACAACACAACTTTGCCCGAGACGAATAACGAAAAAAATTTCCCCAAAATTTTTCTAAACGCAAATGAAAATCCATATCTCCCATATCCTGAAAATAAAAATTGCCACGACGTGAATCGTTACCCTGACTCTGATCCTAACGAGCTGATAAAAATTTTGAAAAAAATTTATGAGTTGAATGATGGACAAGAAATTTTGGTGACTCGTGGAAGCGACGAGGTCATAGATATTTTGGTACGAAGTTTTTGCGAGCCTAAAAAAGATGAGATTTTAATTTTTCCACCAACTTTTGGAATGTACGAAATTTATTCAAATATTCAAGACTCAAAAGTTTTAAAAATTTCACTGGACGCACAAAATAATTTTGAGCTGGACATGAAAAATATTTTTGCATACCTCGAGAAAAATTCTCCCAAAATTATTTTCATCACAAATCCGTCTGCACCTCTCGGTCACAACATGAACGCCAAAAATATTTTGGAGCTTGCGGAAAAGTTGCGTGACAAATCTATAATAGTTGTGGACGAAGCGTACATAGAATTTTCCACGGCGAAAAGTTTTGCCGACCAGATTACAAAATTTCCAAATATAATTGTTATGCGGACTTTGTCAAAAGCTTTTGCTATGGCTGGGCTTCGGCTTGGAGTTGCCATTGGTCATCCAAAAATTATTCAGATTTTAAAAGGCGTGCGTGCGCCCTATGCACTTTCGATTCAAAGTATAAAAACTGCGACGGAGGCTTTGAGTCCAGAAGGAATTCTATTTGCTCAAGAAAAAATTCAGCAAATTATTTCTGAGCGTGAAAAACTTATCTCTGAATTTAAAAAGTTTTCTTTCATAACAAAAATTTTTCCAACTGCGACAAATTTTATTTTCATTCAGGTTGAAAATTCAGAAAAGTTTTTGGCAAAATGTTTGGAGAGAAATATTTTTTTGCGGTCGCAAGCTAGTGCAATAAAAAATGGAGTTAGGATTTCTGTTGGGACTGAATCTGAGAATAAAATTTTGTTGGAAGTTATGAAAAGTTTTCAAGCGTAAAATTTTTTATATATTTGAATAATTTTAAATATAATTTAAGAAAAATTTCTTTGAGATAAATAATTTTCAGAAATATTTTTTGGGAAGTCGTGAGGACTTCCTAATTTTTTTACTAAAATTTATGCAACTTCACAAAATATCAGCTTTTTTGACCTTGCAAAGCCTTTGCCTGCAACGTTTAAAAATCATGCCTCGATTTACTTCAATCCTTGACCATGTAATTTTTTCTGCGAACAATTCTCAAACGAAAAGTCGGATAACGCGTTTATTTATGGCAATATTTTCTGCGAATAATCCTGCAATAACAGGCTTTCTTATTTTTCTCTTGAAAACTTCATAAGTGAAGTTTTTTTTATGCACATTTTTACTGAATTTATTTTGGTAAAATTTAAGTGAGAAATTAGTAAAATAAAAAAAGAGAATAATTTAAATTCTCTTTTTTTATCACAAATGTTTCCACAAAAAATTAATATAATAATTTTTTAGAATGAAAATTTATATCCAAGTCCAAGTGTTAATGCAGAATCAATAGCGGTTGTTAAATATTTATCATTTATAGGTTCTAAATAATTAACTCTAAATGTCCATCCAACATCAACAACAAAACCTTTCACTTCTGCCCCTATTAAAAATCTACCAAAATATCCAAGCTGAATATTTGAATATTCTTTTACTTTTAACCCATCAGTCACAACATAACCTTCATCTTGCAAAGTGTTAAATAAAA
>JBOFDW010000001.1:0-10402 GCA_051647385.1 Fusobacteriaceae bacterium | reverse complement strand
TGAAATTTTATCTTTGATAGAGGAAGCTGTTTTCGCTCGAGAAAATGCCTACGCAAAATATTCCAACTTTAAAGTTGGGGCAGTTGTTGTGGACGAGAGAGGAAATCATTTCCGTGGGGCAAATGTTGAGAACGGGTCTTATGGTCTGTCGAACTGTGGTGAGCGGAGTGCAATTTTTTCTGCGGTAACTGGTGGCATGAAAAAAATAAAAGTTTTGTGCGTTGTGGCTGATACATCAGCACCAGTTTCCCCATGTGGAGCTTGTCGTCAAGTTATGAAAGAATTTTCTGACGAGGACACAATTGTTATTTTGGCGAACCTCAAAAAAGATTACAAGCTGATGACTATTGACGAACTTTTACCTTATGGATTTGAATTATAGTAAAAAATATTTGTGAAGAAAAATTTTTAGAAAGATTTTGAGAAAAGTTTTGAGAAAAAAATTTGAACTTAGGAGTTAACCTAGCATGAAAAATGATTATTTTTTTGAGGTAGAAAAAGTTTATAAAGAAAAGAAAAAAGAGTTGCAAGATAGACTCGAATTTTTTAGAAACGTTTGGGCGAATGGAACAGACGAAGATATTCACGCAGAACTTTGTTTCTGTATTTTGACCCCACAGTCAAAAGCTAAAAACGCATGGAAGGCGATAACCAACCTGAGAAACGACGGACTTTTATTTACTGGCACAGAGCCACAACTTGTTGAGTATTTAAATATCGTGCGTTTCAAAAATAATAAGGCAAAATATTTGATGATTCTTCGTGAGCAGATGAAAGACGCTAGCGGAAAAATAATCACGAAACAATTTTTCGAGAAAATAAAATCTGTTGAAGAGAGGCGAAATTGGATCGTAAAAAATATCAAGGGTATGTCTTATAAAGAGGCTGGACATTTCTTACGAAATGTTGGTTTTGGAAATGATGTGGCAATTTTGGATCGACACATATTAAAAAATCTTGTGAGACTTGGAGTCATAAATGAGATACCAAAAACTATTAGTCCGAAACTTTATTTGGAGATAGAAGAAAAACTTCGTAAATTTTGTAAAGAAGTTAATATCAACATGGACGAGATGGATTTGCTACTTTGGTACCTTGAGGCTGGAGAGATTTTTAAGTAGTTTGTACTCTTTTGAAAAATTTCTCTTGCAAAAGTTCTGATTTCATACTATAATATTTTAAGTGGTAAAATTTTAATTCCTAGGAGGTCAAAATGAAAAAAATAGTTTTCTTAATGCTTACTCTTTTAGCTCTAGCTTTTGTTGGATGCCAAAAGAAAGAAGAGGCTCCAGCAGTTGATGCAGCAGCTACAACAACTGAAGCTCCAGCAGCTCCAGCTACTGATGCAGCGCCAGCAGCACCAGCTAAGTAATTAAAAATAAAAAAGACTTGCTTCGTGCGAGTCTTTTTTTTTGTTGCAAATTTTTCCTGCTAAATATTTTAAAATATTTTTCTCTTAAAATTTTTTTCAAAAAAATATTGGTGCAAATACTTTTCAGTACCACACCAAATATTATAGAACCAAAATATTTTATAGAAGATTTATTTTTTGCTCTCTCTTAATCCAGCTGACTTAACACCACTGGCTTCCCATCTATTATTGCAACAGAATGTTCACAGTGAGCGGATCTTTTACCGTCTTTTGTAACAGCCGTCCACCCGTCACTTAGATGAGCAACTTTATATGTCCCAGCATTTATCATTGGCTCAATGGCAAGCACCATTCCGTTTTCAATTTTTATCCCTCGACCTTTCCGACCAAAATTTGCCACGCAAGGTTCTTCGTGCATCGCTTTTCCAACTCCATGTCCTGCGTAAGCTTGCACAACATTAAAATTATTCGCCTCAACATAATTTTGTATTGCATATCCGAGGTCACCAAGTCTTGCACCAGCCGTTGCATTTTCTATTCCAATCTCTCTCGCCTTATGCACGACCTCGATTAATTTTTTGCTCTCGTCATCAACTTCACCAACAGGATAAGTTTCCGCAGAGTCTCCAAAATATCCGTTGAGAATTGTTACCGTGTCCACACTTACGATGTCGCCGTTACGCAAAATTTTATCAGCACGTGGAATTCCATGCACCACTTCTTCGTTGACAGAAATACAAGACCCAGCTGGATAAATTCCATAAGGTCCTCTCACTCCAATAGTTCCAGGTATTGCCCCACAACTTCTTATAAAATCTTCTATAATTTTATTCAGCTCAAGAGTGGACATTCCATCCTTGATAAATTTTGGCAAAACTTCTACGTATAATTTTGCAATTATTTGGTTCGCTTTTTTTATCTCTTTTATTTCTTCCAAAGTTTTTATTATTATCATTTTTATTTTTCACTTATCCTAATATTTTAAATATTTCCGCTGTGACATTTTCTAGCCCCAACATTCCGTCAACTTCCACCAAAATTTTTCGCTCACTATAAAATTTAAAGAGAGGGGCAGTCTGGTCATAATATGCCTTGAGCCGAGTCGTAACTGTTTCTGCTGTGTCATCTTTTCTCGTGATAAGTTCTCCGCCACAATAGTCACACACGCCATCTTTTTTTGGCTTGTTCATCACCTTGTGAAATGACGCACCACATTTTGGACAGCTAAGTCGACCAACAATTCTCTCCATGATTATATTATCTGGAACATTTATCGATATAACTTTGTCCAGATTTTTATTCAGCTCTTTCATAATTTTTTCAAGAGCCTCCGCCTGAGGAATTGTCCGAGGAAATCCATCCAATATAAATCCTTTCTGGCAATCCTCCATCTTCAGTCTATCCTTTATAATTCCAACCATGACAGAGTCAGGGACAAGTTGCCCAGCCTCAACAAATTTTTTCGCCTCAAGACCCATTGCAGTTTCTTCCTTCATCGCCGCCCTCAAAATATCTCCTGTGGAAATTTGTGGTATCCCATATTTTTCCGTGATAGGTTTTGCCTGCGTACCTTTTCCTGCACCGGGTGCTCCAAATAACATAATGTTCATAAATTTCACTCCTTAAATTTTATTTTATATCAACTTTGTTTTACCGCTATAATCATAAGTTATCGCCACACGTTTATGCCGATAAATTTTAGCCTTCATTCCATAAAGTATTTCTATCTCACTTTGTGCCTCAATATTTTTGTCCAGCAAAAGTTTTCTCTCTAATTTTTTTATCGCATTTATATTATACATGAAATTTCAAATTTTAATAAATAATAAAAAGAGCGACTCAAAAAAATAGTCACCCTTTCTGTCTTTACTAAATAAATCCCTTGTATTCCTTAACAACCATATGAGCGTCTACTTGTTGGATTGTATCAAGTGCTACTCCAACAACAATTAATATTCCTGTCCCACCAAAATAAACTGGCAGTCCCATACCTGTAAATATTATCATTGGTAAAATACTTATGAGCACTAAGAACAGTGACCCACCCCACGTGATTCTTGTAACAACTTTCTCCAAATAATTTGCTGTCTCTTCTCCAGGTCTTATCCCTGGTATAGTTCCTCCGCCTTGCTTAAGATTATCCGCAACTTTATCCGGATCAAAAACAATTGAAGTGTAAAAGAATGAGAAGAAAACTATTACGAGTGCATAAAGTGCTAAATATATTGGACTAGAATTTGCGAAAGCTCTAGCCAACGTAACTTTAAATGTCATCGTAGATGGCAACGCATTTATAAGAACCGATGGAATTATCATAATTACCGACGCAAAAATTACTGGCATAATTCCTGCTGTGTTAAGTTTTAGTGGTATGTAAGAATTTTGTTCCATTCCTGCTTTTCCACCAAATCCTCTTCCAACATAATGAACAGGTATTTTTCTTTGCCCCAATTGAAATGCTATTATTCCAGCTATAACTAAAACTGCAGCCAAAGAAACAGCTATTAAAATCGGAATCAAAAACTTAGACCCTCTCATAGTTTGAATTGTTTGCGCAACATTTGCTGGCATACGAGAAATAATATTCAAAAATATTAAAAGTGATACTCCGTTACCTATACCTTTTATAGAAATTTGTTCTCCAACCCACATCAAGAAAACTGTTCCTGCTGTGAGAATAACAATTGTTGTTATGAAAAACATAATTCCAGGTGAAACTACAAGTCCAGTTGACTGAAGCCAAACACATGTTACTCCGCTCTGAAACATCGCAATAATAATTGTCAAATATCTCGTCCACTGAGTAATTCTGTTTCTTGACGCTTCGCCTTCTTTTCTCATCTCGTCCAACTTTGGAATAATACTTCCAAGCAAACTAAATGCTATTGATGCGTTTATGTATGGAACTATTCCAAGTGCAAATATTGATACTCGACTAAACCCTCCGCCAGAAAACATATTGATATAACTTAATATATCATTTTGTTCTGTCATCTGAGCAAGTCTGTCTATATCTACACCTGGAACTGGGATATGAGTCCCTATTCTAGCCACCAAAAACATCAGTAGAGTAAATGTAATTCTCGTTTTAAGTTCAGGAACTTTAGCAATATTTTTTAGTTTGTTAAGCCCTATATCTATTAAAGCCAATATCTACTCACCTCACTAGATAATTTTCATCTACTCTTTATCTTTTTTGTTATTACCTGCTATATCAGAAAATGTTTTTATCTCAATAATTTCTATTGCTCCACCTTTAGATTCTATCGCAGATTTTGCAGCATCGGAAATTTTATGAGCTTTGATTGAAATTTTCTTTTCAAGTTTTCCAGTCGCAAGTATTTTAACACCGTCATTTAACTTTTTGATAATTCCTGTTGCCATTAGTAACTCTGGAGTCACTTCTGTCCCATCTTCAAATCTATTAAGAGTGTCTAAATTTACGATAGAAAATTCTTTCTTAAATCTATAATTTGAAAACCCTCTCTTTGGAACTCTTCGATAAAGAGGCATTTGCCCACCTTCAAAGTAAGGCTTTACTCCTCCACCTGATCTTGAGTTTTGTCCATTATGACCCTTACCACAAGTTTTTCCGTGTCCAGAAGATTCTCCTCTTCCGACTCTTTTTCTTGCCTTTCGAGGTTCAGAAGGCTTAAGTTCATTTAATTTCATTCCTACACCTCCTCTACCTTTAGTAAGTAAGATACTAGAGCAATCTTCCCTTTTAATTCAGGAGTTACAGTATGCTCTACGACATCGTTCACTTTTTTTATTCCCATGGATTTTAAAGTTGCGATGTGGTTAGGTTTTCTTCCAATCATGCTTTTTACAAGCTCAATTTTAACCTTTGACATATATGTCTACCTCCTAACTCAAAATTTCTTTAACTTCTTTTCCTCTAAGAGTTGCTATTTCCGCAGCTGTTCTTAAAGATGTTAATCCTTGAATTGTAGCCTTAGCTACGTTATGTTTATTTCTAGCACCCTTAATTTTAGTAAGGATATTATGCACTCCAACTAGCTCAAGAATTTCTCTCGCAGCTGAACCTGCTATTACTCCAGTACCTTCATAAGCTGGAGCCATCCATACACCAGTAGCTCCCCACTTTCCAGTTATCTCATGTGGAATTGTAGTTCCCTTCAATGAAATAGATACAAAATTTTTCTTAGCAGAAGCTATAGCTTTTTTTATAGCATCTGGAACTCCATTTGCTTTTCCAAGTCCTATTCCGACTTTTCCTGCTCCATCTCCAACAGCTGCTAAAACCGAGAAAGATATTGATCTCCCTCCTTTTGTTGTTTTAGAAACCCTAGAAATTTGTATTAATTTTTCTTGGTATTGATCGTCTTCTTTATTAACAAACTTTGCCAAATTTAACCCTCCTTTCTAAAGATTTAAAACTTCAGCCCTGCTTCTCTCGCAGCATCAGCTAAAGCTGCTACTCTTCCAGTATATTTGTGTCCAGCTCTATCAAAAACTATTGTTGTAACAGATTTTGATATTGCTCTTTCGGCAACTAATTTACCAACAAGTTTAGCTGACTCTATATTTCCACCGTGTTTTACATTTCCTTTTAACTCTTTATCGATTGTTGATGCAGAAACTATTGTAACTTGGTTCACATCATCGATTAATTGAGCAAAGATATTGTTGTTTGATCTATACACAGAAAGTCTTGGTTTTTCAGGAGTACCAGATAATTTTTCTCTGATAGCTGAATGTTTTACTCTTCTAACTGCTGCTCTGTCTACCTTCTTAAACAACTTCCTTACCTCCTTTGGACTAAACTATCCTACCTTAAGATTTTTTACCCTCTTTTCTTCTGACAACTTCTGTTGAATATTTAACTCCTTTACCTTTATAAGGTTCAGGTGGTCTCTTTGATCTGATATCAGCTGCAACTTGACCAACAACATCTTTTTCAATTCCTTCAATATGAATTGTAGTGTTTTTATTATCTACAGACATTTTTATTCCTTCAACAGGATTTATAACAACTGGATGAGAAAACCCTAAAGCCATCTCAAGTCCTTTGTTTTTTTCTGTTGCTCTGTATCCTACACCAACCAAATCCAAAGTTTTTTTGAATCCTGCAGAAACTCCTAAAACCATATTATTAATTATTGCTCTAGTCGTTCCATGAAGTGCTCTTGTCTTTGGTAAATCATTAGGTCTTTCCACAGTTAAAATTTTATCATCTAATTTTACTAAAATTTCTTCAGCAAATGTTTTTGTTAACGTTCCTTTGGGTCCTTTTACAGTTACAATATTTTTGTTAACTGTAATATCTACACCAGCAGGTACATTAATAAGTTTATTTCCTACTCTTGACATTAATATTCCCTCCTTGTGTTTATTACCAAACAAACGCTAGTATTTCTCCACCTATCTTTTCTTTTCTAGCTACTTTATCAGTAACTATTCCCTTAGATGTTGAAACAACAGCTATACCAAGACCTGATAAGACTCTTGGCATATCTTCCACTGACGAATAAACTCGTCTACCTGGTGTAGAAATTCTTTTGATTCCTCTTATTACTCTTTCTTTTCCAGCGTATTTTAAATATATTCTTATTTTCTTTTTATTACCATTTTCTTCTTCAATTACTGTTTTGAAGTTGGAAATAAATCCTTCTTCTTTTAGAATCTCTGCCAATTTCTCTTTTAATTTAGAATGTGGCACATCAACCTTTTCATGCATGACAGCATTAGCATTTCTGATTCTTGTCAGCATATCTGCAATTGGATCTGTTACGAACATTATGGAGTCCTCCTTATCTATAAAATTACCAAGATGATTTTTTAATCCCTGGGATAAGTCCAGCACCAGCAAGCTGTCTAAACTTTACTCTTGAGATACCAAATTCTCTCATGTAACCTCTTGGTCTACCATCTAACTGGCATCTATTTTTTTGTCTGCATGGCGAAGAATTTTTAGGAAGTTTGTCAAGTAAATACACTGCCTCCATATCTCCGGTTGCTATTCTTTTCTTTAGCTCAGCACGTTTTTCTGCATATTTAGCACAAAGTGCATCTCTTTTTGCATCTCTTGCTATCATAGATTTTTTTGCCATCTATTTGCTACCCTCCTCACTTTTTACTTTTTGAAAGGCATTCCAAATGCCTTAAGTAAAGTTCTTCCTTCTTCATCAGTTTTGCTTGAAGAAACTATTGTTATTGACATCCCAAACATTTTATCAACCTTGTCAATTTCTATCTCAGGGAAAACAAGTTGATCTCGAATTCCTATCGAATAATTTCCTCTACCGTCAAATGCGTTAGAAGAAAGTCCTTCAAAATCCCTTACCCTTGGAAGAACAACATTGACAAGCCTATCTAAAAAATCATACATTCTTTCTTTTCTGAGAGTAACTTTTGCACCAATTGGCATACCTTCTCTCAATTTAAATCCAGCTTCTGAATTTTTAGCTTTTCTTATAACAGGTTTTTGTCCTGTTATAATAGCCAAGTCAGCAACAGCAACATCAATTATTTTTGCATTTTGAGTTGCTTCTCCAACTCCCATGTTCACAACAATTTTTTCTACCTTAGGACATTGCATTACATTTTTTATAGACAGCTCTTTTGTCAGTGCTGGGACTATCTTATCATCATATAATTTATGATATCTAGAAACATATTTATCAGACACTTAACCTTGCCTCCTCTCTTATAAAGCTTTACCAGATACTTTTGAGTATCTTATTTTTTTTTCGTTCTCAAACTTATAACCTACTCTAGTAGGTTTCTTTGCACTCTCATCATAAAGCATAACTTTAGAAGAGAATATAGCTGATGGTCTAGTCACAACTCCACCTTGTGGGTTTGTTTGATCTTGTTTCAAGTGTTTTCTCATTTCGTTAACACCATCTACCACAATTTTTCCCTTCTTAGGAAAAACTTTTATTACTTTCCCAGTTTTACCCTTATCTTTTCCAGAAATCACATATACAAGGTCTCCTGTTTTTACATGAATAGATTCTGGAACAAATTTAACTTTAGGTTTAGCCACGATTTAGCCTCCTCTCTTTTATATTACTTCCGGCGCTAGAGAAACTATTTTCATAAAATCTTTTGCCCTTAGTTCTCTTGCTACAGGTCCAAATATTCTCGTTGCTTTTGGTTCTTTATTATTATTTATTATAACTCCAGCGTTATCATCAAACTTTATGTAAGAGCCATCTTCTCTTCGAAGCTCTTTTCTAGTTCTAACTATAACAGCTTTTACAACGTCACCTTTTTTTACACTCCCTGTCGGAATTGCTTCCTTAACAGATGCCACAACTATGTCTCCAATTCTTCCAAATCTTCTTCTTGAGCCTCCAAGAACTCTTATCACCATAAGACTTTTTGCACCAGAATTGTCTGCAACATTAAGGATAGTTTGTTGTTGTACCATTAAAGTATCCTCCTCTCCATACGGAAATTAAATTTATTTTGCTTTTTCTAAAACCTCAACTAGTCTCCAATTTTTTTCTTTTGATAATGGTCTAGTCTCCATTATTTTAACTTTATCTCCAGCTTGAGCCACGTTACTTTCGTCATGGGCTTTAAACTTTATTGTTTTTTTAACTCTTTTGTGATAGATTGGATGCAGAACCATTGTCTCAATAGCAACTACAATAGTCTTGTCCATTTTATTAGAAACTACTACACCTTCTCTTATTTTTCTTTCGTTTCTCAAAACTTCAACCTCCTCTTTTCTCTGAGATTATCTTTCATTTAGGACTGTATTTATTCTTGCTATCTCTCTTCTTACTTCTCGAATTTTAGCAGTATTACTTAATTGACCTAATGAAAGTTGAAATTTTAAATTAAATAATTCTTCTTTTAGATTTTTAGATTTAACAACCAAATCTTCGGTTGATGTTTCTCTCGTTTCTCTAGCTCTCATTAGTTTTCACCACCATTTCTTTTCTTATAAATTTGCAGCTAATCGGAAGTTTCATTGTAGCTTTTCTCAAAGCTTCTTTTGCTGTATCCTCAGAAACTCCAGACACTTCAAACATTATTCTTCCAGGTTTAACTACTGCAACCCAACCCTCAACGTTACCTTTACCTTTTCCCATTCTTACTCCGATTGGTCTTTTTGTAATAGGCTTATCCGGGAATATTCTTATAAATATTTTACCCTCTCTTTTGAACGTCCTGTTTATTGCAACCCTACAAGATTCTATTTGTCTGTTTGTTATCCAAGAAGGTTCTAATGCTTGAAGTCCAAATTCTCCAAATGCAATAGTATTCCCTCTCATTGCTTTTCCACGCATTCTTCCTCTAAACATTTTTCTATGTTTTGTTCTTTTTGGCATTAACATTATTAAGCCTCGCCTCCTTCCTGTTGTGATTCAACTTTTTTAGCAGTTGGGAGGATTTCTCCATTGAATATCCATACTTTTACTCCAAGAGCTCCATAAGTTGTATGAGCAGTTGCCGTTGCATAGTCGATATCAGCTCTCAATGTATGAAGAGGAACTCTTCCCTCTGCTGACCATTCCGAACGAGCTATTTCCGCACCATTTAATCTTCCAGAAATCATAACTTTGATTCCTTTTGCTCCAGATTTCATTGCTCTACCTATCGCTTGAGTCATTGCTTTTTTATAAGCTATTCTTTTTTCTATAGAAGTAGAAATATTTTCTGCAACCAAAGCTGCATCTTTGTTGAAATCTTTTATCTCTTGAACTTTTACTATAATTTTCTTTCCAGTAAGCTTTTCCAACTTAACTCTTAAAATTTCTATCTCAGCACCTTTTCTTCCAATTAGAATTCCTGCTTTTCCAGCATGAATTATAACTGTGATATTTGTAGGCGATGTCCTTTCGATAAGAGTTTTTGAAATCCCTGCATGAAAATAATCCTTCTTTATAAGTTCTCTGATTTTTATATCTTCATGAAAGTATTTTAAATATTCTTTCTTATCTGCATACCAATTTGACTCCCAAGTTCTTGTTATTCCAAGTCTTAATACTCTAGGGTCTACTTTTTGTCCCACAGTTCTACCTCCTTACAAATTACTTTCCTGCTTCTGCT